>CALLXO010000239.1 GCA_937875645.1 uncultured Clostridia bacterium | reverse complement strand
AAAAATATCCTCAAACCCGTGAGGCATACCGCCGGAAAACTGAAAACCTTCAAAATCCATTTCACCGCTGTCATATTTACGGCGGTTTTCCTCGTTGCCCAACACCTCGTATGCTTCGTTGCAGTCCTTAAATTTTTCCGCTGCGGATTTGTCGTTGGGATGTAAATCGGGATGGTAAAGCTTAGCCTTTTTACGATAAGCGGCTTTTATGTCGTCGGCGGTGGCGTTTTTGTCCACGCCTAATATTGCATAATAATCTTTTTTTGCCATATATGTTCTCTTTTGCCTTTGATTAGTATATGCAAGGCGGCAATTCTTTGAACCTGCCTTGACATAATTGGGGCGAACGGATTCGTTCGCCCTGATGCGTTTTATTTTTGTTGTTTTTTAGTTTTTTTCTGTCTACTCGGCGTCTTTTATGTCATAATCTGCTTTGTCGCCGTTAGTTGTGTCTTCTGCTTGACCGCTGTTTTCGCCTGCCTGTTGATTAGCGGCGTGTTGCTGATAAAACTTTTGGAATATTTCCGAGCTTTCCTTTGCGATTCTGTCCGTTTCCGCTTTAACTTCTTCAACATTAACGTTGTTGTAGTCTTGGTTTTTGTCGGCAACTTCCTTTCCGCTCTTTATCAGTTCCTCAATTTTTTCCTTATCGGCGGCATCAAGTTTGTCGCCGCTGTCACGAATAAAGCCTTCCAGGCTGAATATCATTTGGTCTAACCCGTTTTTAGTGTCAATTGCTTCCTTGCGCTTTTTATCTTCTTCCGAATATTTTTCGGCGTCTTTTACCGCTTTGTCAATGTCCGCTTCGGACAAATTAGTGGTGCTGCTTATAGTAACCGACTGCTCTTTTTGTGTGGCTAAGTCTTTTGCGGTAACGTGTACAATACCGTTTGCGTCAATGTCGAATTTCACCTCTATTTGCGGGATTCCTCTCGGAGCGGGAGCAATACCGGTTAGATTAAATCTGCCAAGAGTTTTGTTGTCGGCAGCCATTTGCCGCTCGCCCTGCAAAACGTGAATATCCACTTGCGTCTGATTGTCTGCAGCAGTAGAAAAAACTTGCGATTTGCTTGTGGGAATTGTCGTGTTACGCTCTATCAAACGAGTGGTAACGCCGCCCAAAGTTTCGATACCCAGAGACAAGGGCGTAACGTCGAGGAGCAAAACGTCCTTTACTTCGCCGCCTAACACGCCTGCCTGAATTGCCGCACCCAGAGCGACGCATTCGTCGGGGTTGACGCCTTTATACGGTTCTTTGCCGCAAAAGTTCTTTACCGCTTCTACAACTGCGGGGGTACGGGTCGAACCGCCTACCAAAATAACACGGTTTAAGTCGTTTACGGATAGGGAAGCGTCTTTTAATGCCTGCTTTAAAGGTTCGAGAGTTCGCTTTACTAAAAATTCCGTCAGACTATCAAATTTTGCGCGTGTTAAATCTATATCTAAGTGTTTGGGTCCTGTCGAATCTGCTGTGATAAAAGGCAGATTTATATTAGTTTTTATGGTGGAGGACAGCTCAATTTTGGCTTTTTCCGCTGCGTCTCTAAGCCTTTGCAAAGCCTGTCTGTCGCTCTTTAGGTCAATGCTGCTACTCTTTTTGAACTCGTCAACAAGATAGTCAATAACTACATTGTCAAAATCGTCTCCGCCTAATTTTGTATCGCCGTTGGTGGACAGCACTTCAAATACACCGTCGCCAATTTCCAAAATAGAAACGTCAAAAGTGCCGCCGCCTAAATCGTATATGAGTATTTTTTGATTTTTGTTTTCGCCTTTATCCAGTCCGTATGCAAGCGCAGCTGCCGTAGGCTCATTGATTATGCGCAAAACTTCCAATCCTGCTATTTTGCCGGCGTCCTTTGTCGCTTGACGTTGACTGTCATTAAAGTAAGCAGGCACAGTAATTACCGCTTGTTTTACCTTCGAACCTAAATATGCTTCCGCATCGTTTTTAAGTTTTGTTAATATCATTGCAGAAATTTCTTGTGGGGTGTAGTTTTTGTCATCTATTTTAATTTTGTAATCCCTACCCATCTGTCTTTTTATTGACATAACCGTCCTGTCGCCGTTTACTACCGCTTGACGTTTTGCTACTTGACCCACAAGCCTTTCGCCCTCTTTGCTAAATCCCACAACACTGGGGGTAGTGCGGTTGCCTTCGGCGTTTGCTATAACTACAGGTTCGCCCCCTTCGAGTACAGCTACACAGCTGTTTGTTGTTCCTAAGTCTATACCTATTATTTTTGCCATTATTACTTCTCCTTTATTATTTGCTTTTTCAGCATGACTATTTTTATATTTTATTGCCCTTATTCGGCTATTGTTTTTTTATTTATTTTTTGTTTTAATACTTTTCTTTTTTAATTATTTTCGTCCTGTTGCTCTTTTGAACACACTCCCACACACACATTGGCATAACGCAGTACCCTGTCGCCGTATTTATAGCCGTTTGCGTAAACTTCCGTAATAGTATTATCTTTGTCTTTGTCTACCTCCGTTTTATGAACGGCGTTACAAAAACACGGGTCAAACTGAGTGTCCATAACCTCTATTTTTTCCACACCCGTATCAAAAAGGATTTTGTCAAACTGTTTGGCTATTAAGTCTAAAGTAGCTATTTCCTCATCGCTTAACATTTCTCGTGCTTTGTCAAAAGTATCTAAAATGGGCATCAGCTTATTAATAACATATAATTTGCCTTCTTCCTGAGCGGTATTTTGGACATCTTCGTTGCGTCGCTTAAAATTATCAAAGTCTTTTTTTAATATGACCAGTTGATTAAGATAGCCCTCTCCCTTTTCAATTTGCTTTTTAAGTTCCGCCTGCTCCGCCATAAGCGACTCATTTTCCTCCATTAAAGCGGAAATAAGCATATTTGCATATTCTTTTAGTTGGTCGGGGGGGATTTCGTCAAGGGAAAAAGGTGATTTGCTCTTGTTTTGCTCTAAGTCGTCAACTTTTTGCATGTTTGTATCCTTTGTTGCATTTTGATTTTTCTTGTTGTCTTCTGCCATTTTTTATTCATCCTCTATTTTGTTGCCAGAAAGTATTTTTTCCACCAGTTTGTTTATTTGGTCAAGTACAGAAATAACTTTTTTGTAGTCCATTCTGACAGGCCCGATAACGCCTGCACTGCCTACCGTTTTGTCGTTTAGCGATATTTTTGCCGAAACAAAACTGCATCCGTCCGGCAACTGTTCGCTTTCCGCACCTATTTTTACGCTGAAATCTAACCCTTGCCCATCTTTAAATATCTCTGCCATTTCTGACCTATGTTCTAATACCGACAAAAAGTTTTTGGTTTTGTCTATGTCGCCGCAATACTCGGGATAGTCAAAAATTTTTGTTGCGCCTGCCATCACTAAATCTGTCTCACGGCGATTGGCTACTTTTACAATTAGTTCCATTATCTTTTTGTAAAGGTCTCTTAACCCAATCATTTCCTTAGCGACAAGCTCCATAGGTCCTGTTTTAACAGCTAATTCCTTAAAAGATTTGCCTACAAAAATTTTGTTTAACCATTTGTTTGCTGCAGCATAACCGTTGGTAGGCAAATTAGGCGCATCTATTATGTTGTCCTTTAGTACGTTTAAATCGGTGACGATTACTACCAAAGCTTTGCCCTCACTAATAGGAAGAACAGTGATATTTTTTATTTTTTCTGTATCTAAGTCGCCCTTGACGGCTAAAGAGGTGTAGTTGGTAATTTCGGAAAGAACTTTTGCCACGTTGGCTACTATATCCTCAACACTTGTTATATCAATGGAAAAAGCATCCACTACCTTTTTTTCGACTAAAGCATATTCGGTTGAACTAAGCGGCTGCTTTTCCATAAGCTCGTCAACGTAAAGTCTAAACGCTTTTTCGGTGGGGACTCTGCCCGAACTTACGTGCGGTTGATGTAAATAGCCCATGCTCTCCAGCGCAGAAAGCTCGTTGCGAATGGTAGCGGAAGAACAGTCAGTAAGATATTTTAGTTGAATATCCTGACTGCTTACCGGCTGAGCGGAAGAAATATATTCCTCCACTAAAGCCCATAATATCCTTTTTTTGCGCTGAGATAAAGTCATTATTACTCCGTTAATAGCATTGCCGCTAACAATCTTTTCTGATGAGTGTTAGCAGTCTATGCGTTAGAGTGCTAACTTACATTTATAAAATATCACCGTTTTTGTATCATGTCAACTGTTTTTACCTTATTTTGTTAAATAAACGTATAATCAGCGCACAAAAACGGTGATGCATTATTATTTTAAGTAATTTTTGTTTTTTTACTCTTTTGCTTTTGTAGCCTTAGCATACGTATTTTTTGATATACGTTTTTTATTATGTATTTTTTTGTTTGTAAGCTTTTTTCGATTTACATATACGTGACTTTTGATAATAAGCTAACTAATAAGATTTTGATAATAAGCACGTAAAGAATCATACATATCCCCTAAATGAAGGGCAAAAGCGTTGGAGCCGTTTAAAATATCTAATGCTTGATGCGGCGAAACCTGGTCTAAAATCTGTTTTGCGCTTAAATATTTTTCCTGCTCTTTTTGCTTTTCGATACCTGATGAACCTAATTTTTCCGTCAGCTGTAAAATGTCAGCAACTCGTCTCCATTCGTCCTTTTCGAGATCGGTCAGCTGTTTAGCCAAACTTTTTTGATATCCCGCTTCCTTAGCGTCCACAGTATTGTTGTATTTAGTCGTTTGGTCCAGTTGCTTTTGTGCGCCTTCTTTTAAGTTTGTTATTTTTTCCTGCATTTTTGTCTGATATATTTCCTCAATGTCTTGTAACTTCTTTTGCCGCAACTCATTTAGATATGCAATTTGCGCATCAATTTGACTTAGGGCATCATCACGCAATTTGTTTATATATGCTTCCTTTTGCGCTGCCCCCTCCTCCGCTTTGTCTATTAACCCCTTAGCTATACTGCTGTCCGTTAAGTTTTTTGCCGAAGCGGAAAATTTAGCATTTGTTATGTCCTCCTGTTTTTTTTGCTCTATTTTTGTTTGTCCGTCAGCGGCTTTAGTAAGTAAGTCTTGTTGCTTTAAGCTCATTTCGTTTAAGTTTTTTTGTGCAGCATTGTTTACGTTTGCAGTTTCTCTCTTTTTGTCGTCAGTATAATAATTTTGCGCATAAAGGGAAAACTCCTCTTCGCTCGGCATATTGTAGGTAAGTTTTTTTAATCCCAAACTTTTGGGCGCATCAATAGTTGGCTGTTGATAACTTGCGCTGTATTTTTTGTCAATTTTTTCTATTTGTTTGAGTAGTTTCCGATATGTTTCGGAAACATCTTCCAATTGTTTTATACTCATATTTTCTCCTTTATATTAATATGTATTTGCCCTCCCTGTAAACAATGCCACAACTGTCCTGCGTAAGAAAAGCGCAGTCGCAATAGCACATCTCTGTTTTAACGGGAATGAACGTAGTTAACGGTATTTTTATTTGATTTAATACCCCCTTTACTAAATCGGCAATTATTACGTTGCCGTTTTGTATTGCTGCGCTCTGTACGTTGTGAGTTTTTAACTCTGTTAGTATTGTAAAGATTAGCGGTTGCCCTTTTAACGAGCGGCAAATTACCGTTTTTGTAGCAGTGGAAAATATCAGCGTATAATATTCTGTTTCAGAAAACATCTCTATTTTGTTTATCCGCTGACAAGTCAAGCTTACCCCCTGTGTTTGGCTTAAAGTAGGGTTAACTGCCATATTTGACAAAAGGGAACAATAAACACCGCCGTCAAAAAGGTAGAATACATAAGCGGAGGAACTGTTTATTGGTGTGATTGTGCAATCGCT
>CALLXO010000238.1 GCA_937875645.1 uncultured Clostridia bacterium | reverse complement strand
TGAGTGGAACGGTTTCGAAAATGAAAAATATGAAGTATCTTCTTCTTCTGGCAACCTCAAAATAATGCCTCGTAAAATTACCTTTGCACCCTGTCAGTTTGCCAAAGTTTATGACGGCAGTGCAAAAGCGGACAGTTCACAGCTTAAACTTATTGGTGCAGTAGGCAATGATAAGGTGGAAGTCAATGCGGTAGTGGAGTTTGAAGATAAAAACGCCGCAAACAATAAACGTTTAATAATTACTCAATGCGAATTAGTGGGAGAAGACAAGGACAATTATTATATAGATTACGAAAACGTCGAATTTGTTGGTTCAATAGCTCCTTTAAACGTAAGAGTTAACAAAATAGTGGCAAATGATAAAGTATATGACGGCACAACTACTGTTACTTTTTCCTCCTCAGGCGATATATCTGGTGTGTTAAATAACGACCAAGTAAACATCGGCGAAATATGTGCAAGGTTTGAAGACGCATGGAGAGGGTATAAAAAACGAGTTATCATAGACAAAATAACATTAGTGGGTAACGACAGCGCCAACTATAACGTAATTTGCGAACCAGTAAAAGCAAGTATAGTGGGCAGACATACCTTAGCTGTACCCAGTAACTGATTTATTTAAAAATAATAACAACAATATTCAAAATATAAAGCAAAAAAATCAGCAAGCATAAACAAACAACATTAAAACAAACAAAAAAATGATATTAAATAAACAAATAAGCATAATATAAAAACAATGCACCTTAAAAGAAACCTTTTAGGGTGCATTTTGTCGGAATCAATTTTTTATGTATACTATTTTGTGCCAAAAATTCTGTCGCCTGCGTCGCCTAATCCGGGCAAGATGTAACCGTTTTCGTTTAAACAGCGATCTTTTTGCGCAATATAAATCTGTACATCGGGGTGCGCTTTTTCTACCGTTTCTATCCCAATAGGAGCGGCAATAATAACCATAAGTTTTATTTTGGTGCAGCCGTGTTTTTTAAGCAAATCGATAGCGGCAACTGCGCTTCCGCCTGTCGCTAACATGGGGTCAATAATAATACACATCTTGTCCGCTACTCCCTCCGGCAGCTTGCAATAATATTCCTTAGGTTTAAGAGTTTCGTGGTCACGATAAAGCCCAATATGTCCTACCTTTGCGGTTGGCAATAAAGTATGTATACCGTTAACCATGCCTAACCCCGCCCGCAAAATAGGTATAATTGCAACGCTGTTTTCGGCAACTACCGTTTGCATAGTTTTTTCCAGCGGAGTCTCTACCTCAATTTCCCTTGTGGGGATATCGCTTAACGCTTCATAAGCCATAAGGGTAGTTACTTCCTCTACTAATTCCCTAAACAAGTTTGCATGCGTGTTTACGTCACGCAGTAGAGCAACTTTATGTTTTATCAACGGATGATCCAAAATAATTGCACTCATTTGTATTTCTCCTTGCTAATACTTTAAAACATTATTGAGTCAAAGGCAAGTATTTTTAAAATTAAATGCAAAAAAATTACTAATTTGTCGAAAAACCGTTGAATTTTTTTTAGTTTCCTTTTATAATGAAAAAAGCATACCATAGTAGTATCGGTTTTTAGGAGGTAAGTTATGATAAAAACAAATATTGACCGAGTGGTTATGCAGTCGGTTATGGGTAAGGTTCACAATCCAACGGTGCGTAAAACGGTACAGCGTTTTACGGCGGAGGATAAAGCGGTGGCTTTTCCTACGGTGGGCGGCATTTGCTACAATGTAACAATAGGAGACAGCGTTTATGGGTGGGCAGGAGATCACATTGAGCCGGATGTGTCTTTACACAATTCTGACAGTCAGGAAAATGATGCGCTCAATTTTTTATCTTGCATAGGCAACGAAGCTACTGTTATTTCTGGCGATGCCAAAGGCAAAAAAGGTTACGTCACCGGCATGCACGGCGGCATACAACATACTATGGTTTGGTTTGACGAGGAAACAAAGCAACAGCTTTGCCCCGATGATAAGGTTTTAGTAAAAGGTTGGGGACAAGGGCTTGCGCTAACTGACTTTCCTGATATCAGGGTACTTAACATTGATCCATTACTTTTTAATAAATTACCCATTGAGCAAAAGGAAGGCAAACTCATTGTTGAAGTAACGGCAATAGTACCTGCTCATTTTATGGGTAGCGGCATAGGTAGCGGCGACGCTGCAACGGGCGATTATGACATAATGACAGCAGACAGGGAAAGCATTAAGAAATGCGGACTTTCCGAGTTGCGTTTTGGCGACATAGTGTTTTTGCAGGATTGCGACACAACAATTGGCAGAGGATATTTGTTGGGTAGCGGCACAGTCGGAGTAGTTGTGCACAGCGATTGTTTGATTGTGGGACACGGCCCGGGAGTAACAAGCATCCTCACCAGCAGAAAAAATCTTTTAGTGCCAAAAATTAATAAAAATGCAAACATTGGCAGGCTTTTAGGGATAATTAAATAACCTAGCAAACACATAAGTAAATAAGTGATACGCTAAAAAACCAGTAACTCTTTTCAACTATTTCGACTTAAACAACATGGAGCTAAAATGAATTGTTATGCTTGTCCCGTTAAATGCGGCATTGACAGAAGTATCTCAAAAGGACGGTGTAAAACAGGAGGTAATTTTATTATCTCACATGCAGACTTATTTATGTGGGAGGAACCTTGCGTAAGCGGAAAAAAGGGGAGTGGCGCAGTGTTTTTTGGCGGATGCAACCTCAATTGCGTTTATTGCCAAAACTATAAAATTAGCCGTACAGGCGACGGCAGGGATGTTTCTATAGGCGAATTAGCAGAGTTGGTGTTTGGTTTGGCAGAACGCGGTGCGCACAACATTAATTTTGTCACACCCAGCCATTTTACTTTTCAGCTTGCGGAATTTCTTAAATTAGTTAAACCGCATTTAAATATCCCAGTAATTTATAACAGTAGCGGCTATGATGACGTGGACAGTTTAAAAAAGATAGAAGGACTTATTGACGTCTACCTTCCCGATTTTAAATACGGCAGCAACGAAAAAGCTCATATTTACAGCGGTGTAGATAATTATGTCCAAGTTGCTTGTAATGCTTTAAAAGAAATGCTTCGTCAACAGCCACAAAACGTTTTTGATAAAGAAAACATGATACAAAAAGGGGTGTTGGTGCGGCATCTCATTTTACCCAGCAACATAAAAAACAGCAAAAAAGTATTGGATATTCTTTTTAATATCAATAAGGATATGTATATTAGTCTTATGTCGCAGTATTTTCCTACAGTTGCGACGGCAAAATTCCCTGAGCTTAACAGAAAGCTAAAAAAGGGGGAATACGATAGCGTTTTAAACTACTTTTTTGCTTTAGGACTTAAAAAAGGCTTTATGCAGGAAATGTCCAGTGCCGACCCAAATTTTGTGCCTGTTTTTAATCTAATACTCAATAACTAAAGAGCATAATAAAAAAGGACTGCAGTCCTTTTTTTGTTGCATTTGATTAACAATTAACAATCATAATTTTATCAAAAATGCAGACCTTAAAATTATGCTGTAGCCATTGTTTTTTGGGGTAAACTTTTTAATATAAAACCATTGACAAGTGGCGTTAATATATATATAATATTTTTATTCCTACTAATTAAGTAAGGAATGCAAGAGGTTTTTTTGAAAATTCTCTTGTAAAAAAGGTATATTTAACAAAATAAAAATTTATTCCTATCAATTAAGTAGGAATTAGGGGACTTTATGAATTCATGTTGTTCTGTACCGGTAAAAAATAAGGACAGTTTTTTCCATTCCGATAAATGGCGTCTGATAGTGCTTTTTGTCGGTTTGGCTTTAAGTGTGTTGTCTTATTTTTGGAGCAGTATTTTTAAACACGGCAGTATATTTATGTATTTTAATCCAGCGTGGATAGTAATAGCGGTATGTGGTTATCCGCTTGCTCACAGCGGCTTTGTAAATCTTTTTAAGTATAAAAAAATCAAAACAAGCTTGCTAATTACCATAGCTATATTTTCTTGTATTGCTTTAGAAATTTTAATGTGGACGGGCGTTATTCAGGGAGATGGTCATAGTCACGGCAACCTTTTTGCCGCTGCCGAAATTGCTCTTCTGATGTGGTTGGGCGAACTGTTAGAGGACTTTACCGTCAAGCGCAGCCGCAAAGGGATACAGGCTCTTATTAATTTGAGTCCCACTACTGCACGCATAAAAATGGGCAATCAGTATGTAGAATGGGACGCTCAACTTGTTAATATCGGTGATATAGTGCTGGTTAAGCCAAATGAGCTGATTCCCGTTGACGGTATTATTTCCGAGGGGGAGACAAGTGTTTCGCAGGCGGCAATCACCGGCGAAAGTATCCCTGTTGATAAGACGATGGGGGACGAAGTATTTGCCGGCACCTTCAATCAAAACGGCGCAATAACAATTAGCGTTACAAAAAAAGCGGAAAATAGCGCACTTGCAAAAATGATAAAGCTTGTTAAGGAGGCGGAAAGCAAAAAAGCGCCCATTGAACGCACGGCGGACAGGTGGTCAAGGGTAATTGTCCCTTCGGCAATAACTCTGTCTATTGCAGTATTTTTGATTGCTTGGTTTGGTTTAGCTACTCCATGGCAAGTAGCCTTAGAAAGAGGCGTTACAGTATTGGTTGTCTTTTGTCCTTGTAGCTTAGCTTTGGCAACACCTACCGCAATTGCAGCGGGCATTGGCAACGCAAGCAGGAGAGGCGTATTAGTAAAAAAGACAACCAATACTGTAAC
>CALLXO010000237.1 GCA_937875645.1 uncultured Clostridia bacterium | reverse complement strand
CAATTCGGTTAAAACGTTTAAAAAAATGTGCGCTGTCAATAAGGTGGACAACATTATTGCTGTAGCTACCGCTGCGGTAAGAAGTGCGCGTAATCAACGCACCTTTTTAAACGAAATGTTTTCCGCAACGGGGGTAAAGTTTAAAGTAGTAAGCGAAGAGGAAGAAGCAATGCTTGTTTATCAGGGCGTAATTAATTCTATGGATATACCTAAAGGTATTATTATGGAAATTGGCGGCGGCAGTACCAAATTTGTTTATTACAACCGTCGCAACATACTTAATACCGCCGTTTTACCTGTAGGCGCAGTCACTCTGACGGAAATGTTTGTCACCAAAGACAAAAAACCTGAGGAATGTTCTTCCGATATGGAAAATTATTTTACAGGACTTCTTTCTCGATTTGAATGGTTAAAAGATATTGACCCAGATGCACAACTTATCGGCGTAGGCGGTAGTTTCCGCAATTTAGCCCGTATTGTCCGTAAAATTACGAGATATCCCTTAGATATGGTTCATAATTATAACATTGCAGTAAAAGACTTTAACGCTATTTACGATACGCTTAAAGTGTTAGACAACAACAAAAAAGCAAGGATAAAGGGCATTTCCACAGTGAGAGCGGATGTTTTCCCCAGTGCGTTGTCGGCAATTAAAGCTTTTGTCGATTATATGGGCTTTTCAAAAATTGTTACCAGCGGTGCAGGGATAAGGGAGGGTATTATGTTTAATTATGCCGTACCTTCCACTCTCGAAAAGCCAATTAGCGATGTGTTAGGGCACAGTTTATTGACTTGCGTAAACCATATGAATTGTAGTGTTTCGCACGCAGACCAGGTATTTAATTTATCGCTTCAGTTGTTTAAACAGTTGAGAGTGTTGCATAAGTTTCCTCGTATGTATATAAAAGTATTGCGAATAGCGGCATATTTAGGCGAAACAGGCAGTAAGCTTAAATTTTACAACAGTCCTAAACATTCTTCTTATTATATTTTAAACAGCAATCTTTACGGCATATCACATAGGGATTTGGTGCTAGCTGCATACGCTACTGACTTTTACAACAAAGAGGAAAGCAACTGGAATGAATGGTCAAAATACCGTGAATACAACATTATTAGCGACGAAGACGTGGTAGCGGTAAACAAATTGGCGGTAATGTTGCGTTTAGCGCAGGCTTTTGATTTTAGCCGTTCCGATGCTATTACGGAAATCAATTGTGATGTTTTGGGGGACAGCGTCATAATGAAAACAGAAATTAACGGCGACGCTTCCTTAGAGATGAAGCAGGCTGCCTCGGTAGTTTGGGACTTCAGGAAGGTATTTCGTAAAAATCTCGAGCTTATTTAAGTATCAATGCTAAAGACCTTTGCCTAATTAACAAAGGTCTTTACTTTTTTGGTCAAATTATGGTATAATAAATTATATATGAAAGTTATATTAGCTTCGGCGTCTCCTCGCCGCGTACTGCTGTTAAAAGAAATTATTAACGACTTTAGCGTACAGGCAAGCGATATTGATGAGGATTGCAACTTATTATCTCCAAAAAAATATGTAGGTTTTTGGCAAGGCAAAAGGCGATAGATGTTTTTAATAAAAATCATGGAGACAGACTGGTTATTGGCAGCGATACGATTGTGGTGTTAGACAAAAAAATAATTGGCAAACCTACAGACAACGAAGATGCAAAAAATATGCTAAGATGCTTGTCCGGACGAATTCATAAGGTTTACACCGGAGTTTGTTTAATAAGTAATGCAAGGCAAAAAACCTTTGTGGTAAAAAGTTACGTTAAGTTTTACAAGCTAACGGAAAAGCAAATAGAACAATACATCAATAGTGGAAAAGCCAATGACAAGGCGGGCGCATACGGCATTCAAGACAGCGGTTTTGTTAAAAAAATATTTGGCAGTTATAGCTGTGTGATGGGTTTGCCTGTCGAAGAGTTAAAAAAAGAAATTAAGCGTTTTTTAAAATAAAGCGTATTTTGAAATAAAAGGCAAAGTACTGTTTATGAGTTATTAGATAATGGGTAAGTTAATTTTATAAAAACAAAACCGTTTTAATATTAAAGAGGTAAATATGTCCAA
>CALLXO010000236.1 GCA_937875645.1 uncultured Clostridia bacterium | reverse complement strand
AACTTCGTCCAAAAAATAAACACGCTGGACAGTTAAGTCGTAATCGCCTTTTTCTACTACTTTGCTTTCATCCGAAAACTTTTGGATGTTTACAACTGTAATTTCGTTTTTTCCGTCGCTCTTTGCCTTTGCTCCTTGCGCTTTTAATGCGGTCTTAAACTCGTCTCTACTGTTTACGATATTAACTTGCAGCCCACGATTAGTAAATTCATCCTGTGCCTGCGTTAATAAGTCGAGACGGTCAACGACAAAATAAAATTTAGGAACGATTTTCTTTGCTCTGAAGTAGTGGGTTAAATACGGGACGTTAAAATAGGCAAGTGCTGTCTTTCCACTCCCCTGCGTGTGCCATATAATGCCGCGTTTTTTGCCGCTTTCAATATACTTCTCTATTTCAAGCGTAGCAAAGAATTGCGGGTAACGCATGATATGCTTTTCGTAACCGCCTCCGTCCGCTTTGACATAAGCTATTCCATATTTAAGAAGCGTCTTTATTCTTTTCCGTGAGAACAGCGATGTTATTATGCGATTAGTCGGCTTGGTAATGTCTTTGTTGAGCTGATATTCCTCTTGCGGCTTTATCTGCAGGTAATTTATATCCCGTAAGATAAAATCCTCAACACTGTTATCTATGGGATTCACACGGGCAAATATGGACTTGTCCTCCTCACGGAAACTATTAAGCGCAACTTTGCCGCTTGAGACTGACGCATAAAACGCACCTTGTATCGGCGTAATACCTCCGTTTGTGTCATATTCCATATTGTTAGAAAACACCATGACTTGTGTTGCGTTTAGGAATCGGCGGTACTTTTTATTCGGCATTCTGCGGTTGTTCATGCGGTCGCTTTCCGCTACAATTCCGCCCTTGTTATTAGGCTTCTTAACCTCAATAAAGGCAAGTGGTAAGCCGTTAATCAAAATTGTTATATCGGGTCGAAACTCGTCATCGCCGTTCTTGCAGGTTAGCTCTGTGCAAACGTGGAAAGAGTTATTGCCAAAATTTTTAAAGTCGATTATCTTAATGCCTGATTCAGTTGTTATTCTCTCATAGAAAGCCTTGCCCAAATCCTCGTAGTCAAGCAAGTTTTTTAGTTCAGCAATTAGCGCATTTGGTTCTAAGTCCTCAACGTCTTTGTTAATTCTTATTATACTTTCGGAAAAAATATCAGTAAAAATATTGGTGTCGCCCTCGATAACACCTCGTTTCATGGCGCCGGAAACTGAAACGTACTCGTAACCGAGCCGCGTCAAATGTAATATGGCGGGTATCTTAACACGAGTATCCTCGTTATATTTTCCATTTATTGCCATACGCTTCCTCCCCTTATTTCATGCAAAGTTTCTTACTCGCCTTTTTTTACATCAGGTATAATATCCATTATGTCGGATACGTTGCACTTAAGCGCATTGCATATCCGTACGAGTACATCCGTCTGTACATTCTCACCCTTGTTGAGTTTTTGAACCGTAGCCGTGCTTAGTCCCGTAACCGCCATTAAGTCTTGCTTTTTCATATCTTTGTCGATTAAGAGCTTCCACAGCTTCTTATAACTTACCAAATTAGAAAGCCTCCATGCTGCGCATTTATTCTATTGTATCATTAATTTATTGTTTCCACAATAAAAACATATAGTGAGCGCAAAACAAATTTCGCTATATTTGTTAATCTTTTTCGGCTATAAGTAATCCTCTTTGTTGTCAATGATTAGTTTTTTGATAGTGCCTCAGCTTCCTCTTTTTGTATAAGGTTTAAGGATTTTTCAGTCTTTGTTTCTTTCCAATGATTGACGTGGTCAGACAAGCCGTTAGCAACAAACCCGCCCGCCTCGTTTGCACTTCCGAACAACAAATCCTCGGTCGTTTCCCATTTGGTTTTATCTATCGCATAACCTCTTTCCTCTCTATCTGCGCCAATTTTATCGTAAAGTCGTTTTGTCTGCTCCCTTATTTCACCGCTTTTACTTGAACGCGAATTAGAAATCTTTGCGCCTTTCAAAACCACAAATCCCTCATCAGTACGTTTTCCGTATGCTAAGGTGTCTTTCTTGAATGAATATTTGAATATCTCATCATCTGTTGTTTTTGTAGGCGCGCTAACTTCAACAACTTTTTGCTTTGTTATAGGTTCATATATTTTGTGTCCAAATATCCCGACAAAGAACTCGCCATACTTTACAAAGTTATTAAAGAAGCCTCT
>CALLXO010000235.1 GCA_937875645.1 uncultured Clostridia bacterium | reverse complement strand
AAGCGTCACCACCGCACCCCCACCGTTTATTAAAATGGGGTCGGAGGGAAAAAAGTAATAAAAAAGGCAAATAGCCTTTTTGGTAGATATATGAGTTGATCTTTAACATATTATTAATCGCCTTTGCAATTAGCATATATTGATTGAATAGCAAAAATTACTTACTGAGTTTATATGTTTTAGTTTTGAAAATTTAGCGTAACAGTGGACTCGTAAGGAGCGTTAGCGACGGAATAGCGAGAGAGCATTATTGACGGACTTACGAAGCGTCACCACCGCACCCCCACCGTTTATTAAAATGGGGTCGGAGGGAAAAAAGCAACAAAAAAAGGCTGAATGTACAGCCTTGTATTTGGTATATTAGCGTGAATTTATAGTAATTGTCAATATGTTATATTTAAGTCTTTATTAGCGTAACAGTGGACTCGTAAGGAGCGTTAGCGACGGAATAGCGAGAGAGCATTATTGACGGACTTACGAAGCGTCACCACCGCACCCCCACCGTTTATTAAAATGGGGTCGGAGGGAAAAAAGCAACAAAAAAAGGCTGAATGTACAGCCTTGTATTTGGTAGGATTGAGTGGACTCGAACCACCGACCCCCACCTTATCAGGGTGGTGCTCTAACCTGCTGAGCTACAATCCTATATTTGGTGGAGATAATCGGAATCGAACCGATGACCCCTTGCTTGCAAAGCAAGTGCTCTCCCAGCTGAGCTATACCCCCAAATGCTTTTTTACCGAAGCCATAATATAATAGCATTGTAGCTTGATTATGTCAAATGTTTTTAGTAAATCAACGCTAAAATTTTACATTTTTTTATTGATATTTTAAGTAAAGCTACGTTAACATTTTACAAATTAACAGATATTCTCTTTTATATTATATAATACGAATAAAAAAATGTTAGCTTCCACTACTTATGGCAATGAAATATAATTAATAAAAGACGAAATTCGACCTTTTGCGGCTAAATTTGATATTTGATGTACTTGCCTAAATCCGTTATGTATGGTATAATAACAAAATAAAAAAGGAGGCAATGTGATATGGCAACATTATCCATACTTGACAGCGACAGTTTACGCGGTCACATCGAAACCTTCGTGTTAAGCGCACTTTTAGACGGTCCAAAATATGGCGGTGAAATCCGACGTGTTATTGCAGAGCGCACAAAAAATCTTTATGAGCCTAATGAGCAGTCTTTATACTCCGCATACCACAGATTAGAGGATATGAGTCTTATTAAAGGCGACTGGGGCGACGAAACAAACGGTGCTACACGCAAGTTTTACACCATTACGGAGGAAGGCATTAAGGTCTACGAAGACAACAAAGCCAAATGGCAAGCAGTAAAAGATATTATTGATATATTGATTGGCTAATGGATGATATTTATAAGATAACCATTTTGACAACAACCGCGGGGTCGGAAATTGTGGCATATTATTTGCAGGAATTTACCGCAAACTGCGTCAGTATTTTTGACGAAAAGGACTTGGACGAAAGCGACGGAGATTATTTTGAAGAAGGTTTACGTTCTACTTACGGCGATGCAGTACGCATCGTCGGTTTTTGTGACAAAAAAATAATTGAAACAGTACGCCTTAAGTTGTACGATATGGTGAGTTTGCTAAAAAACACCATGCCCGAAAGCGGCGAGCTGACTTTTACTATCCAAAAAACCCAACCTTTCGATTGGCTAACAAGCTGGCAAAAAAGCTTTGAACCACTAAAAATCGGCGAAATTGTGATATGTCCAATTTGGAAAGATTATGAGGGTGACTGCCCCGATGTAATTAAGCTAAATAGCGGCATTGGTTTTGGCACAGGCTACCACGAAACAACTTCGCTATGTATTTTGCTTATGCAGCAAATTGACATAAAAAACAAAAGTGTGCTGGACGCAGGTTGCGGCAGCGGCATATTAGGTATAACAGCGCTTAAATTAGGTGCAAAAAAAGCCCTTTTGGTGGATTTAGACGTGCAAGCGGTACAAGCTACTCAGCAAAACATAGATACAAACAATATGACGGACATAAGCAAAGTTGTACATGGGGATATAACAAAAAAGTTTGAAGAGAAATTTGATGTTTGTTTAGCCAACCTTACCGCAGATATTTTGGCTAATTGTGTTAAAAACTTAGCTAACTCATTAAACAGCGGAGGCTATGCTATTTTAAGCGGAATACTAAATGACCGAGTAGAAGAGATAAAAAGCATATATACCCTACACGGTTTTGAGATAGTGTCACAGACGCAACAGGGCGAATGGAGCGCACTATTGCTTTTGTTTAAATAAAACATCATTTCAAATTTAGCTTAAGTTTTAATATTTATTTTTTAAAAAAATTGTTATAAAATAATGTTCCTGATAAAACAATTATTGATTTTTTAATTATATTATGTTAATATTTTGTATTATAAATTGTTTAAATTAAATTAAAGGAAAGCTGTTTCAAGCGTATAAAATGAAAAAATTACAAAAAAATTCGACAATAAGTTTGTTTACTTTAGGGTGCAAAGTTAATCTTTACGAGACAAGACAAATAATACGTAGTTTGGTTACAGAGGGATATTATGCCGTCGAGGGTTTGACAAAAGCCGATTATTATATAATTAACACTTGCGCAGTCACCAACGAAGCGGAGCGAAAGTCCCGTCAGGCGATATCACGTTGTTTGAGCCTAAATCCCGATGCCAAAATTTTGGTTTGTGGTTGCGCTTCCGAAAAGAATTTTAAGCAGTTTGAAAATGAAAATGTAGTTTTTATTAAAGGCAATGCCGACAAAACGCAGCTTATTAACCAGTTTTTAAAAGACGAAGAGGGGATAGAGCAATTGCCACAAGTATATTATGGCGGCGAAATTTTTGCAAGTGACAATACTAGTACCCGTGCTATAATAAAGGTACAGGACGGATGCAATAATTTTTGCAGTTATTGTATTATACCTTATTTGCGGGGCAGAAGTCGCAGTAGAAACAAAGCGGACATAATAAAGGAAGTAGAAACACTGTCTAAGTTTAAGGAAATTGTTTTTACCGGTATAGACTTAAGCGATTATGACAAAAAAAACGGCGGCTTGGCGGAGTTAATAAAAAGCCTTGCCTTTTCGTCTTCTCGCAAGCGTTTAGGCAGTCTGGAAGTAAATGTGATTGACCAAAATTTAATGGACGCAATGAAGGAGAGCGGTTTTTGTCCTCATTTTCACTTGTCGCTGCAAAGTGGAAGCGACAAAGTGCTAAAGGATATGAACCGCCATTACAACAGAGACGCTTACTTAAAAGCCGTTGA
>CALLXO010000234.1 GCA_937875645.1 uncultured Clostridia bacterium | reverse complement strand
GGAGTATTGATACTTCCTTTTTCGCAAAGAGAAGTAGACATCGGCTTATGGATAATACCTTTAATTGTTTTTGTATTTTTGTCGCTTACCAACGGCGTAAATTTAACAGACGGATTAGACGGTCTTGCGACAGGCACGACAATAGTGTTTTTGGCTGGTACTGCGGCGTTTTTATGGCTTTTGTCTCTGTCCGTTTTATCAGGCGGTCAGACCTTGTTATATGAGGAATACAAAAACCTTAACATTTTGTGTTTTTGTGTTATAGGCAGCTTAACGGCATTTTTGGTTTTTAACGCCTATCCCGCTAAGGTTTTTATGGGAGATACGGGAAGTTTGGCATTGGGTGCCGTTGCAACGTGTTTTTTGATATTATCAAGGCTGACGCTACTTATACCTATTATTGGTATAGTATTTGTTGTCACCTGCTTGAGTGTGGTTATTCAGGTAATATACTTTAAGGCAACTAAAAAAAGAGTATTTTTAAAAGCGCCCTTGCATCATCATTTTCAGCTAAAAGGCAACAGCGAACCTCGTATAGGCATACTTTACAGTGCTGTAACGGCGATTTCTTGTATTGTTTGCCTGATTTTTTGGTTATAGATAGGGGAATATGAGCAAAATTTTGATTTTCGGCCTGCAAAAAAGCGGCAAAGCCTTGTTTAATTTATTGAAGGACAAAAGCGATGTGGTGCTTTACGATGACAATTTAGATATTGTCGACGATAGATGGACAGAGGGTAAACTTATCAATATGCTTGCCGTCAAAGAGAGTATACATACTTTTGATTTAATAATCTATAGTCCTAGTATCCCCCAAAACAATTGGCTTCTTGTTTTAGCGGGTGAAAAAAAAATACCTATTTTAAATGAGTTTGAATTTTGTTTTAATAGATGCAAAGCAAAGACAATTTGTGTGACTGGTACAGACGGCAAAACCACAACAGCTTATATAATGGACAGCATTTTAAAATGCAGCGGTATTAAGCATAAATTAGCAGGCAACGTTGGAATACCTTTTTCCACTTGCTGTGACGATTTAAATACGGAAGATATTGCTGTTTTGGAGGTTTCGAGCTTTATGCTGACCGGTTCTCACCTAAAACCTGATATTGCAATAGTTACAAATATTACCGCTGACCATCTTGATTGGCATAAGGATTTTAAAGAATACATTAAAGCAAAGGCAAATATTACTAAACATCAAACAGAAAAGGATATATTGATATTAAACGCCGATGACGAAATCAGTAGTTTTTTGTGTTGGCAGACAAATGCAAAAACTTACTTTTTTAGCAATCAAAAAAAAGTTAATGGCTGTTACAGTT
>CALLXO010000233.1 GCA_937875645.1 uncultured Clostridia bacterium | reverse complement strand
CGGCTACCCATTAAACCCTTTACTCTTGTAGGAGCAACGACAAAAGCAGGTCGGTTAAGCGGGCCGTTGCGTGACCGTTTTGGCGTGCATTCGAGATTAGAGATGTATTCTTCTGAAGAATTGGACATCATCATCACAAAGAGCGCTAATATTCTTAAAACGTATATTGATAAGCAAGCTTCAAAGGAAATTTCTACACGCAGCAGAGGCACTCCCCGTATTGCCAACAGACTGTTAAAAAGAGTACGGGATTTTGCGCTTGTTAAAAACGGCGGAGATATTGATATTGATATTGCAAAATATGCCCTCGAAGCTATGGGCATTGATTCGTTAGGGTTGGATGTGACGGATAAAAATGTGCTTATGGCTCTGATAGATAAGTTTAATGGCAGACCTGTCGGTCTTGACACTATTGCGGCAAGCACAAACGAAGACGCAAACACGATAGAAGACGTATATGAGCCTTATCTGTTGCAGATAGGTTTTATCGCCCGCACACCCCGAGGGCGAATTGCTCTACCCAACGCTTATAAGCACTTTAATATCCCCATAACAAAAGAAGCTAATTATCAATTAGATATTTTCACCAAGGACGCAGTTAATGAAGACGACACTATTTGATTACTTCTTGCCGGAGGAGCTAATTGCTCAAACGCCTATTTATCCACGTGACAGTTCACGCTTGTTACCACCGCAAAAGTGATAAAACGGAGCATAAACACTTTTTTGATATTATAGATTATCTTAAAAGTGGCGATGTATTAGTGATAAATGATACAAAAGTGCTGCCGGCAAGACTTTTTGGCGTAAAGGAAAAAACAGGCGGAAAGGTTGAGATATTACTGCTAAAAAGGCTTGATTTATCCACTTGGGAAGTTATATTAAAACCAGGCAGAGGCGCAAAAATTGGCACAATTTACCAATTCAGCGACATCCTTAAAGGGGAAATAATTGACAAAGACAACGTAGGTAATTTTAAGATAAAATTTATTTATCAAGGCATTTTTGAGGACATACTTAATAATATCGGTCAAATGCCGTTGCCCCCTTATATCAAACAAAAATTAGAGGATAAAGAGCGGTATAATACAGTTTATTGCACCACAGAAGGGAGTGCGGCTGCGCCTACAGCCGGTTTGCACTTTACACCGCAACTTTTACTTCAGCTTAAAGATAAGGGAGTAACTATTATTCGGGTGCTTTTACATGTGGGGTTGGGGACATTCCGCCCTGTTAAGGTGGAAGAAATTAGCCATCATCATATGCACAGCGAGTATTATTCCGTAAGTGAAGAAACGGCGAGCATTATTAATACGGCAAAAGAGCAGGGGCGCAGGATAATTGCAGTAGGTACTACAAGCGTAAGAGTGTTGGAAAGCGCATGTGACGAAAAGGGCATTTTGCAAGCAAAAAGTGGCTTTACTGACATTTTTATTTATCCGCCCTATAGTTTTAAAATTGTAGACGCTTTAATCACAAATTTTCATTTGCCAAAAAGCACTTTGCTTATGTTGGTTTCGGCATTTTGCACTCGCAAAAAGGTTTTAGAGCTGTATAAAACAGCCGTTGAGGAAAGATACCGTTTTTTCAGCTTTGGCGATGCTATGCTGTTATTATAAATTCTGGTTTATAGGTAAAAAATAGGT
>CALLXO010000232.1 GCA_937875645.1 uncultured Clostridia bacterium | reverse complement strand
GAATATCTATAAACAATATTATACCTATTTAAAAAGAAAATTTCAACCTAATTTTCGATAAAATTATATAATATGACAAATAATAATATAGACATGAAAATCAAACGTTATTCTAAAAGACTTAAAAATACTTTGATAATTACCTTTATAGCCTTATTGTTATTGCCTGTCATAGCTACAGGGATATTGTTTTTAGCTGTTGTAAGCGATAAGGATTATGTAAGGTTTGATATAACAAAACTTCAGAACTCCGCTTGTGACGTGACTTTTACCGATGCTTGGGGAAATAAAATAAATGTCGCTCCTACTTTTAACAAGCGTGTAGGTGTTGATTTTAAAAACTTGAATGGCTATACAATCGACGCTTTTATCTGTACTGAGGACAAGCGGTTTTTTAGACACAACGGTGTGGATTTAGTCAGGGTGGTAAAATCTTTGGCAAAAGACATATTGAGCGGCAGTTTTGTGGAAGGCGCATCCACAATAACACAACAGTTAGTAAAAAACGTTTTTTTGACGAATAAGAAAAGTGTTAAACGGAAAGTTAACGAAGTGCTACTGGCATTAAACCAAATTTTAGAGGCGTATTTAAACACAGTATATTTTGGTGGCGACGCATATGGACTTCAAAATGCAAGCAGATATTATTATGGCGTGGAAGCTACAGAGTTGACGCTTGCTCAGTCGGCTGGATTAGCGGGACTGCTTAAAGCTCCTAACAATTACTCCCCCTATGTAAATTTTGATAGCTTTAACCAAAGAAAAGATTTGGTATTATCCTTAATGCTAAAATGCGAAAAGATAACTCAAAATCAGTATTATGACGCACAAGCAGAAATAATAAGTATCGGCGGAATTGAAGGAGTTAGCGGACAACAAAACTATATTTTTGCAGCGCTAAACGAAGCAGCCGAGTTACTTAATACTTCTGTATTTAACTTATACGGTAAAAATTGTAAAATTGAAACATATTACAACGCCGATACACAAAAAGCTTTGACGGATGCTATCGACTTGGATTTTACCAAAACAATTAAAGGCGCAAACAGCGACAAATGCGGCATTGTCTTAAACAATAAAACACATGGTATCGAGGCATATTATGGCAAAAGTTTTGGCAATTTGCTTAACAGGATGATAAATGCAGGCAGCGCACTTAAACCGTTGGGCGTATATGCGCCTGCCTTAGATATAGGAGCAATAAGTACCGTTACCCCAGTTTTAGACGAGCCCACAAATTTTGGCGGTGGCTTTAAACCTTCTAATTATAGAGATAATTACTTAGGATGGACAACGGTTCGAAAAGCAGTCGAACAAAGCCTTAATGTGCCGGCAGTAAAAACCTTAAATGCGATAGGAACAAGCAGGTGCGCCTATTATCTTAATAAAAACGGATTTAGTATTGATAAAAATAAAGCTAATTTGACTTTAGCTTTAGGGAATATAGAGGGCGGATGCAGTTTTTTTCAGCTACTTGACGGATATGCTACTCTCTCAAACGGCGGTATGTACGCAAAAAGTGGGTTTGTGCGTGCGATTTATTTGGACGACAAGCTTATTTATTCGCGGCATATTATACCTAAAGGTGTTTTTAGCGAAAGTACTGCGTTTTTAATGACAGATATGCTTATTGACGTCACCAATAATGGTACGGCAAAAACATTGAAAAATTTCGATTATCAGATTGCAGGCAAAACAGGTACTGTGGGACAACGCAAAGGCGACAATACCGATGCAATATTCTGCGGATATACGACTGAACACACTTTTTTGTTTTGGTTAGGGTGCGACACGACTGACGCTTTTGACAGCAATATTACCGGGGGTAATCAACCAGTAAAAATTGCAAAAAACTTTTTGGACAACTTTTATTCAACATCGCCCCAAAACTTTGAACAGCCTATTTCGGTAAAAAAAATTCGCTTGGATAGGGTTTTGCTAAACGAAAATCAGCAAATCGCTGTAGCAAATGTAAATATTGGAGAAAATGAGATAATAGAAGACTATTTTGCAGTATCATATATCCCTAAAGAAATTTCGGCACGTAAAAAAGACAATTTAATAAATAAACCTATATCGCTTGATGCGGAGTATGACAACAGATTAATAATTTTGCGCAGCAATTATTCCAACAGTAAAATATATAAGTTGACGCAAAATAGCAAAAAACTTTTAGCGGTGGATAAATCGGCAATTGACAAGGACATCAACCTAGGTGGCGTAAATAATTATTATGCGGAAATAATAATAAAAGGACAAAAACACACTTCCAAAACGGTAAGCGTTTATGTGGAAAAAATACAGAAAAATAATGATATTGAAGTGCCAAAACAACCTGAACAGCAAAAAAATATACAATAATCTGATAGAGCCTTATAACCCGCCTAAAGAAGAACACAATAATCTGATAGAGCCTTATAACCCGCCTGAAGAAGAACACAATAATACGTTAGAAGACAGCCCTGAAAGACCGCCAGAAAAGGAGAAAAACAAAAAGAACAGGAATGACCTTTATAAATATTGGTACTGGTTTCCATAATTTCTTGCTAAAAAGTGCGTTAATAACCTAACGCACTTTTTAACCCGTCCTTAATTAAGACAAATCGAAAAATTC
>CALLXO010000231.1 GCA_937875645.1 uncultured Clostridia bacterium | reverse complement strand
CTTGCCCTATATAAACAGGTGGCTTATCAGTATTGCTTTTTGTTATCAGTATGTATATTCCGCTTTTGGTAGTCCAGTTAGCCCTATCAAACTCATCAATTCCGCTGGATAAATGTTTGCGTGAAATACGATAAGCAATAATTGTGCTTTCGTCAATTGAGCATTTTGCCCGCCCACTTACATCGCCATCAACAATCAAATAATTTATCGTCTGCATTTGTTATTTCTCACCCTTTTCGTCAAATGTTATTCCGTGCTTTTCGCACAGCTTATTGAACTTGTGCATCACAAGCTTGGTTGCTTCATAATGCCCGCACTCCCAACGATTTACTGTAGAATAAGAAACTCCCAGCAACTTCGCTAGTTGCATTTGCGTTATTTGAAGTTGCCCCCTTAGCTCTAATACTTTTTCACTAAATGTCATACAAAACACCTCAAGCAGTATGTATAACATTATAGCACTTCAATTTGCAGAAAGCAAGGCTTAATTTATAATACTTCCAAGCAAATTTAAAACTTGCGAAATAAGGTACAAGCTCAATAATTATCTAAAATTTATTATAAATATACCCGTCCACGTTATATGAAAAAAACGACTCCACCTTTTAAGAAGTCGCTTTTATTTTGGTATTAGTTCCTTTTTAATCGAATAATTATTAAATGCATCCACCCAGTGTCAAAATGACTTGCGCATACTTATAGCTATCAGTATGTATAATATTATTTAAATATTTGTATCTATATTTGTCAACGGTATACCAGATTTGCTTAAATTTTAGGAGTTTATGGTTTGAACTTATGCCCCCCTTTTGTTTGCCGTTCACTCGTCGCAAAATCAACTTTTTAATCAACCTTTTTCAAACAATACCTATAAAAAGAGGAAAACGACAGGTTTTTTACACCCTGCCGTCGTTATAATATAATATAATTTACCGTCAATCATCTTATTGCTCAAGCGTCTTCTTAAAATATATTTACGATAAAAAAAGGACGAGGTTACGGACTTGTCCCTTTTTATTTAAATTAACAGCAATAATTTAATCTTATAAATTAATTCTTTATTGCCTCTATTATAGCAGAAGCTACATAATTATCAACACTTGTGCCAGGCGCTAAGGACTCAATAGCATCCTTATTATTTTCTTTGAGAGTTATTTTGTTAAGTGTTATCTTTATGTCGCTATACCCAACTCTATTAAGCATTTCCTTTATTGTATCTACGTGTTCGGCACCGCCAATACAGCTTGCGACCATGTCTAAGTCTTGTTTAATACTGTCAGGCAATTTGGCTATTGCCACTACATCTGAAAGTGAAAGCCTGCCCCCTGTCTTTAATACCCTGTATGTCTCCCTGAAAACTTGTTCTTTATCCACTGAAAGGTTTACAACACAGTTTGAAATTATTGCATCCACGCTATTATCTGCTACAGGTAAATGTTCAATCTCGCCTAACCTAAACTCGACATTATTATATCCGCTTTTACCGGCGTTTTTTCTGGCAAGGTTTATCATATCAGAAGTCATGTCTACACCAATTACGCGTCCCATCTCTCCTACCTTCTTACGAGCGATAAAGCAATCAAAACCGCCACCACTACCTAAGTCAAGGACGGTTTCACCCTCTTTTAAGGATGCAATAGCAACAGGATTGCCGCACCCCAAACCCATATTTGATTCATACGGAGCATCATAGAAATCCTGCTCACTATATCCAAGTTTTTGTGTAACCGCACTTAAATCGGTTTCTGCACTGTTACAACAACTAGAAGTCGTGCAACAAGAAGCAGTTTCGCGCTTCGCAACCTTCGCATACCGTTTTCTGATATGCCCTCTTATCTTTTCTCTATCCATTACTCTGCTCCTTTGATATTGTTATTTTCAAAGCGTTTTTTTAACACCTTATAATAATTCTTATTTGACTTATCTCCGCCGTTATTCTCAAAGAGGCAGAAAGGCAAACTGTCCGTGCTCTTGTGCTTAATTACACAAGAGCAACACCGTCCGTTATTTTTGCAAGTTCTTTTAGGGCAACTACATTTCCTTACATTTAAGCCGCTCATTATTGGCCCTCCTCGCACTCGCCCACATTTTGTAATGCTGGGGTTAATTTATCTATAAACTTATATAAAACCTTAATCCGCTCAAAATTTAGTGTATAATAGACCCATTTCCCCTCTTTCTCACCTTCTACAACACCACTATCGGTAAGTTGTTTCATGTGATACGAAAGCGTCGGCTGCGTGAAATGAAATTCATCTAGAATTTTACAAGCACATGTTCTACCTTTCGTCAACATCTTAACTATTCTAAGTCTTGTTTCATCGCTTAAGGCCTTAAATATTAATATATATTCTCCAAATCCGTACTCCATATACAGTCCTCATATAGAAAGTTGTCTATGTATTATATTATATATATAGAAGTTTGTCAATATGTTTTGTCGACACCTTAAATTTACAATATCTCTTAACCTCAGTTCCGTCTTTTAGCTTAAATACTATAGCCACGCTGTGAAAGGTTAATAAAAAGAGTCTGCATCTCGCCCTTTTAGCAAAATTGCAGACTACTTACTTTTAGTTGATTACACTTTTTATAAAATTTGATATGACTTACTTTTCGTTGAGTTTGCTTTTTTGATTTCGCAAATTCAAATATTTTTATCGAATTTGACTTACTTTTAGTTGTCTATGCGTCCGCATAAATCTTAACTAAAACCCAGTTCGGATGATTTTTAACGAAATCCTCGTAATAACTCTTTTGAAGCTCGAATGACGTCAGCTGCTTTTCGTCATCGGTCGATACTCTTATATATATGACAACGCACTTTGGCGAGTCATCCTCAAAAAAACTTATCCGTGTACGCGCAGGTATAAATTCCACATCGTCAGTGCTAATCCCGCTGTGCCGCGCTTTTATCTGCTCCCGCCGTTCTGCTTTTGTTTTTGGTTTATCTTTTTCCTTCTCAGCCACGTGTCGTCCTCCGAATTAAAATTATACACTTTTAATTCTACTACTTTTATATTCGAGAGGGATAACACTATAGTAACCGATTTTTTTATAAATACTTGTTTTTAGGTTACTATATTACCCGATTTAATGTACAATAACTTTGTTTAAGGCACGATGCGACGTGTTGTTTGCTCATAGAAAAAATATAAAATTTATATTTTACAAGGGGAAAAATGGAATACATAGATAAACTGAATAGGTTGCGCTATGAAAAAGGCTTTAGTTTTCGTAAGCTCGGGCTTGATTGCAGGCTTTCTGAGTCCGCCGTTAAAAAGATATTTTATAAGAAATGTGATCCGCGTATATCGTCTATTGAGAAGATTTGCGCCGTTTTGGGTACTTCTTTACTCGATTTTTTCGGCGCAGCAAACAAAACCAAGCCTGATAAAAACGACGGCGATGATTCGTTTATTGCGGTTTGCGCTCCGTTGTCCGCGGATGCAAAAAGCCGCGTTCTGCAATTCGTAAACGGTCTTTGTAAATAGGACGCCGCGTCTCCTCACTCATCATTTTTACCCATTTTTATATTGGTGAATTTCGGTTACTATTTTACCCTACCGCGAGGTTTGCCCACGGACGCACGTTCCGTTGCGTCCGTGTCTCTTTTCCCGTAAAAATAAAAAAGACCCGACAGGGCTAAACGGTGCCTGCCGAGCTTGAAGTTTTGTTATGAGTCTTTCCTTTTATGGCTCTCAAACTATCCGTCGCGAAATCAAAAGGTCATCAACCCGATTTTGTCCCCTTTTTGTTCGGTATCCTTTTTGTTCGGGCGGTTTTTGTT
>CALLXO010000230.1 GCA_937875645.1 uncultured Clostridia bacterium | reverse complement strand
ATCCCAAGTCGTAAGCAGTAGTATAATGGTTGTCTTTGCTAATCCGCACGGTTTACACAAAGACAACCATTATACTACTGCTTACGACTTGGGATTGATTTCGTGTTATGCTTTAAACAATGAGGAATTTTCAAAAATTGTGAGCACAAAAGTCATAAAAGTATCTAACGAAGGTTATGACTACAAAAGGGTTATCGTAAACAAAAATAAATTGTTAAAGCGTTACGAATTTGCTGACGGCGTAAAGACTGGTTTTACCAAAAAAGCCGGCAGGTGTTTTGTGGGGAGTGCAACGCAAAAGGGAATGCGGCTTGTTGCCGTTGTACTTAATTGCGGCCCAATGTTTGAAGATGCTCAAAGCTTGTTGACATTCGGCTTTAATAATTATATTTCTGTCAATATTATCCCCAAAAACAAAATCTTTTGTATGGTTGATAGAGGAAAGACATTAATTTATCGCTGTGATTTTCGACTAAACTATCCTATTAAAAAAGATAAAAGCGAAGATGATTTGTTTGAAACACAGCTATCTGTTTTAAAAAACAGTAAACTTGATTTGAAAGTTACTTTCGCCAATAACTTGATTTTTTCTCGACAAATAGGTATTATATAAGATAGCATGAAAACAGCTATCTTTTTTAATGGGAGCATATATGAGAATAAATAAATACTTAGCAGGCTGCGGAGTGGGTAGCCGCCGTTTTTGCGACAAACTTGTATCAGACGGCAAGGTAAAAATAAACGGCAAAACGGTGACAGAAATGGGCGTTGATGTAGACGAAAACAACGACAGCGTGACGGTAGATAATAGGCGTGTCGCCTACAAACGCAGGGAATATTATATTATGTTGCATAAACCTAAAGGTTATGTAAGTACCGTTAAGGACGACTTAGGCAGAAAAACCATAATGGATTTAATAGATATTAACGCGCGGCTTTTCCCTGTGGGGCGGTTAGATTACGATACTGAAGGATTGTTACTATTGACAAGCGATGGCGAAGTAGCTCAAAAATTAATGCACCCAAGCGGCGAAATTACTAAAACCTATGTCGCCCGCGTTGAAGGGGATATTACAGAAGCAGAAATGCAACAGTTGCGTAAAGGTATATTGTTAGACGGCAAAATGACATATTCGGCAGGTGTAAGACTGTTGGAAAAAGACGACAAAATCAGCCGTATCGAAATTGTAATTAAGGAAGGGCGAAACCGACAAGTGCGACGTATGCTCGAAAGCATAGGTAAATCGGTGCAATTTTTAAAGCGTACTGCTGAAGGCGAACTGCGTTTAGGTGGACTTACGCGCGGCACATACAGATTTTTAAATGATAAGGAGATAGGGTATTTACTCTCGTTATAATAAATGAAGATATTATTGACAAACGACGACGGCATAAATAGCAGCGGATTAAAAATGATGGCAGAATATTTAGGCAAAAGCAACGAAGTATTTGCCCTTGCGCCAGATAGCCAACGCTCAGGGTTCAGTCATACGATGACCTTTCGCCGTCCTATGTATTTTGATAAAATAGATTTGAAAGGAGCAAAAACGGCTTATTCTTTTAGCGGCTCACCCGCTGACTGTGTGCGTTTTGCTATTGAGTTTTTTAAATTTGAACCTGATTTAGTAATATCTGGACCTAATATTGGTCCAAATTTAGCACACGACGTGCATTACAGCGGCACAGTGGGAGCGGCAAGCGAAGGCGCTCTGTTGGGGTACAACAGCATCGCTGTTTCCTGCACTGTAAAGCATCATGACGCAACAATGGCGTATTTTGACACTACTTGCAAGTATATTGTGGAAAAACTAGATTTGTTTGCGGGTCTAAATTTAAAAAGGACTGTTTTAAATATCAACGTACCAAATGTTAAATTTGAACAACTTGCCGGTACAAAAATAGTGCCATATGGCAGACGTTTCTTTGAAGACTTGTATGTGAAGGAAGTTCATCCTGACGACGGCAAAATTGGATATAAATTAGCAGGTGACTTTGCCTGCATTGATAAGTTTGAGGAAACAGATACTTATTATATATGCAAAAATTTTGTTACCGTTACTCCGCTGTCGGTTGATATTTGCAATTATTCTGTAAT
>CALLXO010000229.1 GCA_937875645.1 uncultured Clostridia bacterium | reverse complement strand
GGAACAATGTCGTAACCCTTATTTTTACGAACATTGACTGCCGCTTCCATAACCGCTCTCGTTTGCATTTCGGCTATTTCGGGATAGGTAACTGTTAAACGGCATCCACGGTGTCCTAACATTGGGTTAAACTCATGCAGACTTGCTATCGTAGCTTTTAAGGATTCAAAAGTCAATCCCATATCCTTAGCAAGGTCGGTAATTTCCGCATCGGTATGAGGTAAAAACTCGTGCAAAGGAGGATCTAAAAACCTGATAGTTACCGGACGATTTTCCATAGCTTCGTATATGCCCTCAAAGTCTTTACGCTGAATGGGCAAAAGCTTTGCCAACGCCTTTTTGCGCTCTTCCACCGTTTTAGAAACAATCATTTCTCTAACTGCTTTTATCCTGTCCGCTTCAAAGAACATATGCTCTGTGCGGCAAAGACCAATACCTTCTGCGCCAAATTTAACAGCTACTGAGCTGTCCAGCGGCGTGTCAGCATTTGTGCGAACTTTCAATGCACGGTATTTGTCCGCCCAATCCATAATTTTACCAAAGTTGCCCGAAACTGATGCATCAATTGTTTGTATTTTTTCGTTGTAAATATTGCCCGTGCTGCCGTCAAGGGAAATTATGTCTCCTTCCTTAAACTTTTGGTCTTTGATATAAAAGAAATTTTCTTCTTCGTTTATTACTAAATCAGCACATCCTGCCACGCAGCAGATACCCATACCACGAGCAACTACAGCGGCGTGACTTGTCATACCCCCGCGTGCCGTCAATACACCTTGACTTGCCGCCATACCTTCGATATCTTCAGGAGAAGTTTCCAGCCTTACTAAAATAACCTTTTCCTTGTTTTTAGCGGCGGCTATTGCTTTTTCCGCTGAGGTGTAAACCTTTCCGCAAGCAGCTCCGGGACTTGCCGGAAGACCGTTGCTTATAGGCTTTGCTTTCTTTAATGCGGATTCGTCAAACTGCGGGTGCAAAAGTGCATCAAGTTGTTTGGGGTCTATTCGCATAACTGCTTCCTTGTCGTCAATTTTGCCTTCGTTTACAAAATCTATTGCAATATTGAGTGCGGCTACTGCTGTACGCTTGCCGCTTCGCGTTTGCAGCATATAAAGCTTACCCTTTTCGATAGTAAACTCCATGTCCTGCATGTCTTTATAGTGGTCTTCTAATATTTTGCATATTTTGACAAACTGATCATATACATCTTTGTTTGTGGTTTCAAGGTGACTAATAGGTTCAGGTGTACGTATTCCTGCGACAACGTCTTCGCCCTGAGCGTTCATAAGATATTCGCCAAACAAGACTTTTTCGCCTGTGGAAGGATTGCGTGTAAAAGCTACGCCTGTGCCGCTGTCCTCGCCCATATTGCCAAATACCATTGACTGAACGTTAACTGCTGTGCCCCAACTGCCGGGAATATCGTTTATGCGGCGGTAATATATCGCTCGAGGATTGTCCCAACTGCGGAAAACTGCCAAAACTGCTCCCATAAGCTGTATTTTGGGGTCTTGGGGAAATTCTTCTTTTTTGCTCTGCTTATAAAATTCTTTAAATTTTGATACAATTTGTTTTAGGTCTTCTGCATCCAGCTCGGTGTCTAACTTATAGCCTTTTTCCTTTTTTGTCTCGTCAAGGATTTTTTCGAAATTTGATTTTTCGACATCCATAACAACGTCAGAATACATTTGCGGTAACTGTCGTATGCAAAACGTGCGTTGCCTGTTAATTTTGCTAAGCTTTCAACAGTTTGGTCATTTAACCCTAAATTTAATATGGTGTCCATCATGCCCGGCATGGAAGCACGTGAGCCGCTGCGAACGCTGACCAGCAGCGGATTGTTTACGTCCCCTAATTTTTTGCCTAATTTTTGTTCCAGTGCTGACAGAGCATTATAAATCTGCTCAACAATTTCCGTCGATAACTTTTGTCCGTCTTGGTAATACTTTGTGCAAGCCTCTGTTGTTATGGTGAATCCATCAGGAACTGGCAAACCTAAATTAATCATTTCTGCTAAGTTTGCGCCTTTACCGCCCAATAAATTCCGCATTGCTCCGTTGCCCTCATTAAAAAGATACACATATTTTGTCACTTGATTTTTCCTCCTAATCTAAATCAACTTTTTATTTTACTAACCGGCTTATTCTAACAAATTTTTGGATATTTTACAACAAATTAAACGTAGTATGAGAAAAATAGCTTATTTTTATAACAAAAATTGTATGCTGTTGAGTTTTTTTATTAAATTTTGAATATAAGACGATAAATTTAAAAGCATCTCGTTTAAGTAAACGTCTATTTTTAATATCGATATTCTTTCAAGCGAGGTATTGTCTACCTGCCGAAAGCAATTTAAGACAGCGGGAGACAACGGCAATGAAGCATCGCTTATGCAATTTTGACAAACTGCTCCGCCCTTTATGTTGTCTATGTATAATTTAGAAAATACTGTGGAGGAGCAACAATTGCATTTATCAAAAAACAAGCCGAATCCTGCAATCTTTATCCCCTCCAATAAAAATTTTGTAAGCACCAATTTAGGCACAATGTCCTCTGTCAACTTTATCAATGACTTAATTAATAATAAAAATAAAGAAGCGTTGGACTCATTTTCCTGTCCTACAACAGAAACAAATTCTGTCATAACACAAGCGCATGTAAAGGCGTCAATATCCTTTCGCAAATCAAAAAAACTCTCGATTTCGGTACAATTAATAACCAAAAACCGCCCGTTTTTTTCGCTAAGCTGATAGTCTCCAAAACAAAACTGTTGTGCCGCAAACTTGAGTTTTGCCTGCGGCTTTTTTACGCCCTTTATGTGCGCACTTAATTTGCCCTCTTCTAAGCTGTATAATAGCAGCATTTTATCAAAATCTAAATAATCCGCCGTTTTTAAGCATATTGCCTTAACGGTTTTTGTGTTCATCTTCCTCCGTCAATCTTTTGTAGAGTGAGTAGTAAGCGGGTTGACCCGTCTTTTTAAACAATTGCCATGCTAAATCTATATCATCCATTTTCTTGCCCCTCCCGTTGCTTTTCCTTAGTCTTTGCACGACTGTTATTTTTTATGCACTCTTAAAAAGTGTCTTTTTATTTAATTAGTCTCTTTGACTGTAACCTATTTCATTTAAAATAAAGTTGCTGTTGCGCCAATCTTCTTTTATTTTAACCCACAATTGCAAATTGACGTGTGCACCTAAAAGTTTTTCGATTGCTTTTCGGGCGGATGTGCCTATGCTTTTTATCATCTTGCCTTGTTTGCCTAAGATTATGCCTTTATGCGACGCTTTTTCGGTAATAATGTTTGCGTCAATTAGCCAATTGTTTTTTATCTCGTTGTAGGTCATCTTGTTTAATTCGATACCTATCCCATGCGGTATTTCTTGATTTAAAAGTAACAATGCTTTTTCCCTTATTATCTCACAAACCAAAAATCGCTCTGATTTATCTGTTATTTCGTCTGCTTCAAAATACATTTTCTCGTCTGTCAAATAAGTTTTTAGATGCTGTTTTAGTTCCTCCACTCCTCTGTTTTTACGTGCCGAAACAGCGTATACCTCCTTGATTTTAGGATAAGCGTTGAGCTTGCTTAATTGTTCCATAAGCTTTTCCGGTTGAGAAATATCCGTTTTTGTAACGGCAATCACAAGAGGAATATCGTTTTTGCTGTATTTTTCAACTAAATCTAAATCAGCGTTTTTAATTCCCTCGTGTCCGTCAATTACCAAAAGAATACAGTCTACGTCAACTACTGCATTTTCGATATTTTTAGCCATAATACTACCCAACTGGTTTTTTGGCACAAGCGCACCCGGCGTATCAACAAATATCATTTGATAATTGTCCTCTGTCCATATACCCAAAATATTTTCGCGAGTGGTTTGCGGCTTTGGACTGACTATACTTATCTTTTGTTGAATTAAGCTGTTTAACAAAGTTGATTTACCCGCGTTTGCCCTGCCGACAATTGCAATGTATCCTGATTTTATTTGCGTCATTGTTACCTCTTGATGTTTAGTTTTTCTAAAATAATTTCCGTTAGGGAAAACATTTTTTCTTCTTCAGTTTTTTCCGTATGGTCATAACCTAACAGATGTAAAAACCCGTGCAGTGCTAAAAATGCTACTTCACGCTTTAAAGAGTGACCGTACTCCTTAGCTTGCTTTTTTGCTACGTCTAAGCATATTACTATATCGCCTAAAACAAAGTTTTGTGTCTGCGGGTTTTTGTCAGCGTTAAAAGTATCCTTTATTATTTGCGGCGCCTTTAAGTGCAAAGTAGGAAAACTCAATACGTCTGTTGCTGCGTCAATGTTTCGGTGTTGTTTGTTAATTTGCCTTATCTCCTCTTGACTTGCAAAAATGCAACTTAGCTCGATATTTTGTGGCTGACCCAAATAATTAAGAGCAAATTTGAGTGTTTTTGTTATTAAAATACGACTAAGAAAATTTACATTGCTGAAAAAAATTTTCATTTTTCTGTGGTAATCTCCTTTAGCGTATCAGTAATATTTTCCTCCTGCTTATTTTCGGCAGAAATTGCTATTTCGGGATATTTTACTCTTTCGTGTCGTGCACCCATGTATGTGGTGATAATAGTCTGTTTAATAGTGTCAATTTCCTTCATTGTAAGGTCGCAATTGTCAAACTGACCAAACTCCATACGTTCCTTAACAATACCCTCTACGACTTTTTCCGCCTTTGCTTTATCGTCAACGGAAAGTGAGCGCAATGCCGCTTCGCAAGCGTCCACTACCATTAGTATACCATTAATTTTGGTGGTGGGCGTAGGACCCTCGTAGCAATAATCTCTTAACGAAAGCTCCCCCTCAGTATATTGTTTTGCTTTTGTATAGAAAAATTTCATTACAAAGCTACCGTGATGCTCTATTATCGCCCTTTCTAATTCGACAGGCAACTTATATGTCCTTGCTAAGCTTAACCCATAGACTATATGGTTTTTTAAAAAGGACACGCTTACTTCCGGCGCTATTTCGTTGTGGGGGTTGTATCCGTCACGTTGATTTTCGCTGAAATAAACAGGATTTCGCAACTTGCCTATGTCGTGATAATAGCCCGCCGCACGTGCAAGATAGGTATTTTCGCCTATTGCCATAGCACACGCCTCTGTATAATTTGCCACAGTCATACTGTGGTTAAAAGTACCGGGAGCTTCGTTAAATAAACGTTTTAATAACGGTTGATTGGTGTTTGTCAATTCCGCTAACCTAAAATCTGTCGTTATGTTAAACATCTTTTCAAACAACGGCAGCAGCAGAAACATTAGCATTATGTTTAACATACCACCGCCCAAAGCAAATAATACGTTTGTCAGGTAATTTTGTAAAACAAACGCACCCTCTAAAAACATAAAATATATTATTGTTGCAGCTACTGCACTAATAATACTTAAAGCAACACCGGTGCCGACATAACTTATGCGCTTATTGTGGTATTTAATGGAAAAAGCAGATATAGTTACGGTGGATAAACCAATAAAAAGACAAACAAAAAGTTGACTTTTATCCATAACCTCAAATACAAAATTTGTAGTAAATAATATAAGTATTTGCATCACGTTGGCAAAAACAGCCGATTTTGCGCCTACCAACAAAGTAAGAATAAGTGTGGTGAGCGCTAAAGGCGCTAAATTGCTGTTTATTAAACTGCAATAATATATAATTACATAATTAACAATAAAAACCGTAAAGATTGCCGCAGTTTTGCGTGACGATGACAATGCTTCTATGTCTACAAAATACATATAGAAAAGAAACGCCGAAAAGAATACGGCGATAGAAATGTAATAAAAAACTATAGTTTTTATACCGTAACCGTAAAACTGATTTTTCACTACGGTAAACCATATAAACAGGCTTAGTAAAACATAGCTGATTACTGCCAAAAAAACTCCCGACAAGAGTTTGTTTTTTGTTAAATTGCCTTTCATTTTACCTCTTTTCCAAATTATACCGTTTTTCGTACGCCTTTACGATAGCTTGTACAAGCGGATGGCGCACAACGTCTTTTTCTGTCAAAAAACATATGGCTAAACCCTCTATGTTTTTTAGTATAGTTACAGCGTCTTTTAATCCGCTCTTTTTGCCTTCGGGTAAATCTGTTTGTGTAAGGTCGCCGTTAACAACCATTTTACTGTTTTCGCCCAACCTTGTCAAAAACATCTTCATTTGTTCCTTCGTGGTGTTTTGTGCCTCGTCCAAAATAATAAAGGCGTTGGACAGAGTACGTCCTCTCATATACGCAAGCGGAGCTACTTCGATAGCGCCCTTTTCTATAAGCTTTTGATAAGTTTCCAATCCAAACATCTCTTGCAAACCGTCATAAAGCGGTCTTAAATAGGGATTCACTTTTTCCTGCAAGTCGCCGG
>CALLXO010000228.1 GCA_937875645.1 uncultured Clostridia bacterium | reverse complement strand
ATAATTTGCTTACAATTTACTAATGGCTGTTTACTGTTTTCAGCCATTTTTTAATTTATAGTGTTATTCTTTTAATTATAAAGTATTATGTGTGTAATAATATTATAAAACATTAATTCTTAAAATTTAACATTCTTTTATTTATTAGGTAATATACCCAGACAGCAAGGGGAGCAGTAAGACATAACACGGAGGGCAAAATAAGATACATGCACATTTCCGTTGTGTTGCTTGCGCCTATTATTAAAAAATACACTATCATGTCTATTACAAACGCTATTGCAAAAAATATCCAAGCGTTGACAAAGTTAAATGCAAAATTAAACTTTGATTTTACTTTCTTTGACGGGTTATGAAAATAATTAACTGTTAAAATAATAGGAGGTATCAAAAAAAGCGTAATTATTACTAAAAAAGGCGTAATATCTACAACTACAAAGTTTTTAAATATTAAATACATTAAAAAGATTTCTAAGCCGAGCAAAAGGGAAATAGCCCATGCCGCCAAACAATTAAGCTTATTTATAAATATCATGGGTGTGGGTTTATATGTATTTTTAGGCGAATATATTTTTATTGCAACGCCTTCGGCATTGAGTTTTTCCGCAACTTCGTTTAATGGAGTAGTTGTTGGCGTAACCTGCTTTGGCTTAGAATCTTCTTCCTTTTGTTGCGGTGTGATTTTTTTAGCCTTTATGTTATCAAGCTGTCCGCTAAGGATGTTTTCGAGTATTTGTTTATACTGTTTTTCCGCTTGACTTTCTTGCTTTTTGGGATATGCTGTGTCTTGACGAGGAGGTGATGCAAAGACATTTTGAGCCATAAAAACGCTTTTTGACTCATATAGAAAATCATTCTTGCTTAGTTTTTGCGTATCTTTATCCATTGTCTTGTCTGTTAACTGTGTGCTGTGGGTGTCATCCTTCAAAATTTCTTTGTCAGATTTTTTTTCAATCTCATTAACATTATCGTTTTGCATATTCTTATCTATAGGGGAATCATTATTTTCATTTTTCTTAATATCTTTTAACACGCTGTTAATTTTTTCAAGTTCCTTTACGCACAACTCTTTGCGTTTACGGGGGTTTTTTGTCTTATTGCCGAAAAGGGGAGTTGCTTCTGCTTGAGTAAGGGTTTTTAACTCCACATCTTTATTTGTGCTGGTTATGTTATCCATTACTTTTCGTTGGAAATTCCATTCTGATAAATAATCTATGCAAGTATTTTTTCCTATTTCTGTCAACTTGTAATAACGCCGCCGTCCGCCTTTGCTGTCACCACTACCCCAATAGGAAGTTATAAGCTCTCGTCCCTCTAAACGCTTCAAATAGGCGTAAAGAGTGGGCTGTTTGATTTCATATTGGTTTTTAGTCTTTTCCTTTATCTCTTGCGCTATCTCATAACCGTATTTGTCGCCGTTTAAAAGGGCGTTTAAAATTATTATTTCTATATTACCTTTTAAAAAATCGAAATCCATAATATACCTACTAAAACGCAGTATATCAGCATCATTATAAAATGTCAATATTTGTAATACTATTTCTGACATAATAGTTAAAAACTGTTAAAAATTCAAAAAACGGCAATTATTTACGTGCCAAGTTAAATAAAGAGTGGTATTGTATACTTATGAAGGTCACAGTTAGCAGAAAAAGTGTTAAAAACTTAACAATACGTGTTGCTGACGCC
>CALLXO010000227.1 GCA_937875645.1 uncultured Clostridia bacterium | reverse complement strand
CAAATGCGGGCTTAACTATGTGTTGGAAAAAGAGGATATTTGCGATATCTGTAAAGCAGAAGAAAAAAACAAGAGAAAAGATACTCGTGTTTTGTGTCCTTTTTGTTGTCAAAGCCTTATGGACGAAGATGATATAATGTGCAAGTCTTGTGCAAAGAAAAATTCTATGTTGGAAAACTCCGATTAAAGCTTTTTAAAACGCTATCTTTGTGGTAGAATAAATTCGGAGAAATTACAATGAAGATTTATGCAATAAGCGATTTGCATTTGTCAACTGCCGTCAACAAGCCTATGGACATTTTTGGCGAAAACTGGCAAAATTATTTTGATACGGTAAAAGCCGATTGGCAAAGCAAAGTGAATGACGACGATGTGGTACTTTTGCCTGGCGGAAGAGGCTTTGTCGGATTTTGCTCTTTTTGACAATTTAAAAGGTCAAAAAATAATACTTAGGGGCAATCATGATTATTGGTGGAACACTATTAGTCAGGTGCGTGCGCATTTGCCTCCTTCCTTTTTTGCGCTGCAAAACGATTGTTTGCGTTTTGGCGATCTGCTTATTTGCGGCACACGGGGGTGGGTTATTCCTGAAAGTGAAAAAGCAGAGGGGGAGGACGTAAAAATTTTTTTGAGAGAAGTAGAAAGGCTTAAATTATCTTTAGCGGCGATGCAAAAGATGCGAAAAGAAACAGACAAAGTAATTTGCATGATGCATTTTCCGCCTTTTAATGTACGGAGGGAAGAAAGCGAATTTACAAAACTTTTGATGCTAAACAACGTAAAAACAGTAGTGTACGGTCATTTGCACGGCAAAGACTGCCGAAGCGACAAATTGATAAAAAAATTTGGTATTGATTTTTTCCTTACTTCCGCTGATTTAATAAACTTTAAACTTGCAGAAATTGATCTTTAACAAATAATTATTTTGATACTTCCTTTTTTTGGGGAAGTTTTTTTTAAAGTTGTTTTTTTCTAATAAAATATTTTTTAAAGATTTTTTCATAAATAAACAGATAATAATATTTTTTTCTAAAAAGACCTTTTTGTGGTAAGCAAAAGACTAAAAACACCTTGTTTTCTATTTTTTTGGTTAAAAGTGGTTAAAAGTGGTTGACAAAACCTTTTTTGTGTGCTATTTTTTTTGTATCAAGGAGTGGAGTAGTGTTTTTAGGTGAAAGCAGGCATACATTAGACGCCAAAAACAGATTAAGAATACCCGCAAAGTTTCGAACGGAATTAGGCGATAAGTACGTTGTTACTGTAGGTAGTGACGGATGTCTTTGCGTGTACAGTAATGCTAAATTTGAAAAGTACGTCGAAAAGTTAGAAAGCATACCTAATTTTGACCTGCAAGCACAACGATCTATTCGCAAAATCCTGTCTTTGGCTATCGAAGTAGAACCTGATGAGCAAGGCAGGTTTATTCTCCCTAAAAATTTGAAGGACTTTGCTAAAATTGACAAAAATCTTGTGATTAACGGTAGCGGCAGCAAAATCGAAATCTGGAGCGAGGAAGTTTGGGACGAATATAGCAGTCTTATCAACCTTGACGAAGAAATGGCAATTTTGGGCGAGAAGTACGGAGTATAAAAATGGAGTTTTGCCATATTCCTGTTATGTTTACCCAATGCATGGAGCTATTAGACATAAAACCTGACGGAATTTATGTTGATTGTACGGCAGGGGGCGGAGGACACAGTCAGGGCATTTTAGACAGGTTAAGCTCAAAGGGACGTTTGTTCGCTTTTGACAAAGATATAGCAGCAATAAGCGAGTGTCAAAACAAGTTTAAAGAGGACAACAGAGTCACGCTGATTAAAAGCGATTATAAATTAGCGCCGCAATATTTAGCAGACAATGGACTAAAGGGCAAAATTGACGGAATATTGATTGATTTAGGAGTTTCCAGCTTTCAGCTTGACAACAAAGACAGAGGTTTTTCGTATATGAGCCGTGATGCCGCCTTGGATATGCGCATGGACACGTCGCAAAATCTGACGGCAAGAGAGATAGTAAACAATTATTCTAAAGAAGAAATATTTAAAATAATAAGAAATAACGGCGAAGACAAGTTTGCTGCAAATATAGCCAAAAACATTGTGCTGGAAAGGCAAAATCAACGGATAGAAACAACAGGACAGCTTGCCGATATAGTAGATAAAAGCATTCCCTACGCTTTAAAAAAGACGGGAGGACATCCTGCAAAACGTACATTTATGGCGTTGCGCATTGCAGTTAACGGCGAATTAGACGACTTAGACAGAGCAATAACAGAGCTTATTGGATGTTTAAAAAGCGGTGGGCGCATAGTGATATTGACCTTTCACTCATTAGAGGACAGAATAGTAAAACAAACATTAAATTATCTGCGTCTTGACTGTGTCTGCGATAAATCGACACCGATTTGCACCTGCGGCAAGGTTAAAGAAATAGAAATAGTGAGCAAATTTATGACAGCGACAGAAGAAGAGCAGCTCACAAATAGCCGAAGTATCAGCGCAAAGCTGAGAGCTGCACAAAAAATATAGAATGAAAGTATAAAAAAGCATTTAGCTTAAGAATAAAAATAAGGAGGGCAAAATAATATGTTAACGACAAGCAGAAAAGAAGTGTTTGCCGATGAGCAAGAAACTGTAAAAACCAAATCAGTCGGGTTTGATACAAAAAATCTCGGCAATCAGTCACGCAATATATTTTCGCAGATAGAAGATACAAAAAATACTGCTGCCCGAAATTCTTATTGGGCAGACGAAGACAAGGAAATCGCCTTTAAACTATTTGGCGAAAACGTTACAATGGAAGAATTGTCGGCAGAAGGGGCAGATGTAGAAAATTATACTAACCCTGATTTAATGCCTTCTTCGCAGACTATGCGCAACCATTTTAGTGTTACCTTGCCAAGTTTTAAAACTAAGTACAACACCAACACCGACAACGAAAAAGCAACTTTAACAAGAAAAGGCAAAATTGCTTTAGTGAGCTATGTGGCTGTTGTTTTGGCATTGGTACTGATAATTTCACTTATGGCAATCGCTGTAAATGCAACTATGGCAAATGTATCTCAGTTGCAAGGTGATATTCAAAATACTATAGAGGAAATCAACGGTATGTATTCGCAAGTAGATGCTAACATAGACGCTTATGCTGCCGAAATGGGGCTCACTGCGGCTAATGAAGCTAATACGAGTTATTATACGCCGATACAGACACGTAATTCGGCGCAGTATGATATCCCCGACAATTGGTTTAACAGATTGTGCGAGTGGGTTAGCAAATGTTTTGGAGGGTAAAACTTAAGTGTCATATAACTTTTATACGACTAAAAAAAGGCTGTTTGCATTGATTATGGCAATAGCCTTTATTTTTTTTGTCATTTTTTGCAGATTATTCTATATACAAATAGTTTGGGGTAAAAAACTTCAGGCAAAAGCTACTGACCAGTGGACACGTCATCTTCCGCTGACGGCATTAAGGGGCAATATTGTTGATGCCAACGGCGTTGTTTTGGCTACAAGCGAAACGAGCTTTAGTGTGTATCTAAGAGCAAAGGACATTGACGATCAAGTAGGTGTAGCCACTTTGTTAAGTGAAACGTTAGATATAAATTATGAAACGGTATTTAGTAAAGCCGCCAACAGGAGCGTAAGCGAAGTTACTATTAAAAGACAGGTGGACGCAGAGAGTGTAAACGAGATAAGAGAGGCAAACTTAAAAGGAGTATATTTTGCCGAAGACAGCACACGGGTTTATCCTTATGGAAATTACTTAAGCCAAGTATTAGGTTTTGTAAGCATTGACAACATGGGTCAAAGCGGCATAGAAGCATATTACGACAAATATTTAAAGGGAATAAACGGTCAAATACTTACTCAAGCAGATTTAATAGGCAGAGAACTGCCCGATGAGAGCATATTATATTTGCCGTCGGTAAAGGG
>CALLXO010000226.1 GCA_937875645.1 uncultured Clostridia bacterium | reverse complement strand
TGAAGAGGTACCATCTAAATATCATTTTGTTGTTTTAATTGGGAAAATAATAGAATATTTTAAAAATAATTTTATTAATATAAAAAATAGATCTTCTGGAGTTTTATTAACATTTTTTTCATTAAAGGAAATGCAGAGGAATTATTAGTTGATTGGTGGGTTTTTAAAATTTATTCTTCCGGTCTTATCTCCGCAGGGAGGATGGTTTTTCGACTTGTTTTGCTTGTGATGGGAGCAAGTTTGCTCACCCTCACTACAACGCCGGTAGATTTGACGTATGGCATCGAGAGCCTTATGTCTCCTTTAAAGCTAATAAAAGTACCTGTCGCTGATTTTGCGCTGGTAATGAGCATAACATTAAGGTTTATCCCTACTTTGATGGAGGAAACGGACAGGATAATTCGTGCGCAAAAAGCACGTGGAGCGCAATTTGATACCGGCGGAATGGTGGCGAGGGCGAAAGCTTTTGTGCCTATTCTTGTGCCGCTATTAGTAAACAGCTTTAGACGCGCGGAGGAATTGGCAATGGCAATGAACGCCCGCTGTTTTGAAGGAAGCACAAAAAGGACAAGGCTAAAAAAACTAACTTTTTTCTGGCGTGATTTATTCGCTTTGCTTATTTTTCTTGCTATCGTAGGCTTTGCCGTCGTTGTTAATTATACAAATTCTGATTGGTTAATAAGTTTTTTAGGCGATCCGCTTTTTGATATTTTATTTTTTGATAGATAATGCCAAGATACGCAATAAAAATTCAATATATAGGCACCGCTTACAGTGGCTGGCAATGTCAAAAAAACGGCGTATCTGTGCAAGACACGCTAGAAAAAGCTTTAAGTCAAGTATTTAACGAAGATATAAAAGTTACAGGAAGCGGGCGCACTGATGTGGGTGTACACGCAAAAGGTCAGGTGGCGCATTTTGATGCCGCTAAGGAAATTAAATCTTTCAATTTAATAAGAGGCGTAAATGTTTTTTTGCCAAAGGACATCGCCGTCATAGAGGCTAAAACCGTTCCGAGCAATTTTAACGCACGCAAAAGCGCAATAAATAAAACCTATATTTACAAAATGTATATTTCGTCCTTTAGACATCCGTTTTTGGATATAGACCATAAGCAAATTTATAAACAGCCTGATGTTTTAGCTATGCAAAAAGCCGCAAAACTTTTAGAGGGGAAACAGGATTTTGCATGTTTTATGAGCACAGGCAGTTTTGTTAAATCCACTGTGAGGGAAATTTACTCTTGTACTGTTATTCAACAAGATAACGAGATTTTTATAATTGTTAAGGGCAACGCTTTTTTGTACAATATGGTGCGTGCAATTGCCGGCACTTTATTATTTGTGGGTATGGGTAAAATATCACCTGACGACATACCTAAAATTATTGCCTCAGGCAACCGTGCCCTGTGTGGCAAAACGCTGTCGGCAAACGGCTTAACTTTAATGGATGTGCAATACTAAATTAATGTAGCTATTGCTTAATAGCTACAAAACAGAATAAAAAAGCCGAATTGTTTCAGTTAGCGTTATTTATTATAAAAAATATTAAATACAGGAAAAATAAATACAGGTTAGTTTTTTTTGGCTGCTTCCGCCCATACTTCAAAGTAGTCATAGTTTTTAGCGCCTTCGGGTATGGTGGCAAATAACGCAATATAATGCGCCCTATTTCATAACCCATATTTTAAATAGACAAAATTTTTCGTTTAAAGCGAGGTTGTCTCGCCGGAAACAGTACGTGAGACTAAAAAATAATAGAAACAACACAATAAGCGCAAATTGAAGCAAAAAGCAAGGTAAAATTAATAAAATTGTTTGACTAAATAACTAAGCTATTGTATAATACATCAGCTGTGAATAATTTTCGTGTATTTAAGCTCTGCACGTTACTAAGCCGGTTTCCACTTTCGGCAGTTATTCAGCGTGAACAGCAAAATTGCATTCCATGCAAATCTTAAACAACAGGAGAAAATATATGAAAAGTTTTATGGCTAAACCTCAAGAGATAAAGCGCAACTGGTATTTGGTTGACGCCGACGGTATGGTGTTAGGTAGACTTGCCAGTCAAGTCGCTTCAATACTTAGGGGCAAAAACAAACCCGAGTTTACACCCAACGTTGATACGGGGGATCATGTAGTCATCATCAATACTGACAAAGTTGTCTTGACGGGCGACAAATTACATCAAAAATTGTTTAGACGCCATAGCGGAAAACCGGGCAACCTTAAGGAAATCAGCTACGAAAGATTAATGGCAACCCGCAGTGATTTTGTAGTATACAGGGCAGTTAAGGGCATGCTTCCTAAAAACAGTTTGGGAGCAGCTATGCTTAAAAAATTGCGTGTATACAAGGGTAGCGAACACGAGCAACAGGCGCAACAGCCCGTAAGCATAGTTTTGGGAGAATAGAGAAATATGGTAAAATTAGCAAAAAGCAAAAAAATACAATTTTGGGGCACAGGCAGACGCAAAAAGTCTATTGCCCGAGTAAGACTTTTACCCGGCGGAAACGGCACAATCACCGTTAACGGCAGGGATATAGATACCTATTTTAATCTTGATACCTTAAAGTATATCGTAAGACAGCCGTTAGTAGCAACAGACACATTGACAAAATACGACGTTGCCGTAAACGTACACGGCGGCGGCTTCACTGGTCAAGCAGGAGCAATCAGACACGGTGTAGCAAGAGCGTTGGTAATAGCAGGCGAAAACAAAGACATCATCAAAAAAGCAGGCTTTTTAACCCGTGACCCTCGCATGAAGGAACGTAAAAAGTATGGATTACACAAAGCGCGTAAAGCTCCCCAATTCAGTAAGAGATAATTATTTGATTATTTTCAAAAACCTTTGCGAAAGCAGAGGTTTTTTTGTGCGGTTTTTTGCAAAATTATTTTTGATAATTATTGAGATAGGTTTAAGTTGCGTACAAAAAGCCGCAGTTGTTATACTACGGCTATATAGGGCATTCGGAAAATGGTAACCGATTGCCAAAAGGAGGCATAAAAAAAGCAAGCCGTATTTGACTTGCTGTTATTTAATAAGTTAGAGACCGTATCACATAAAAATACGGTCTCTTCTTAACAAAGGTGGGCGTAGCGTACCCCCACATTTCCATTACCTTTCGGTTGGCGTAGTTGCTACGAAATTTACTACCTCATTGTTAATATTATTGTAACACTTTTATCTCTTTGTGTAAAGTATCTGATAGTTTCTTTTCATTCTATTAAAAGTTTTTTCTCCACAATCTATAATTGTGATTATAGTATTGTCCAATTTTTTACTTATACAACTTAATTTTACAACTACAAGTGCCCCTTCTGTTTGTTTAGCAACAAGTATAGTATTGATATTCTTTTTATCCTTAAAAATAATATCAGGTTCATTTATTATTTGAGATAGTTTCCCTTTTACTTTGCTATATATATTATTATGCTTATTTTTACCCGCCGCAATATGATTATCATACTGTTTTTTCGTTATTATCACTTGTTTGCTTTTTATATTAAAAGGCAAATTATCATATGCTTTATTTCTGAGCTTTGTAACCTTAATAGCAGTTTTATCGAGATTTTCTAATTGCGTAACAGCTTTTTTTATTTCTTGATATTGTTCTGTGTTTTTCCCTTTATCTGATTTAAAATCTTCAAAAGTGTTGTAAATATTATCTTTGTTTAAAAGTCTTTTTATCTTGCTATATTCTTTTTCATCCTGCAAGTTTCGTTGTATTTTCTCATAAACCTGCCTATTTCTCGCTTGCCCTCGCTGATACTGCTTAACTTCAGCCGATGTCCTATTGTCTTTAAACGGCTTATTGCTCTCTTTACGCATTTTCTCAAAATCATTCGGACTTTCTTTATCCTCAAAGTACGGCACCAAATGATGTCTGCAATTAGGGTGCAAACAATCATAACCGCTGCTAAACGGCGCATTATCGCCATACAGCGGCGGAAACCTTTCCTTCGGCCGCTAAACTGCGCTTAGTGCCGTTGGCATATCGGATTGTATACACCCCGTTAGCGTTAAAATCTTGTATCAGTGCTTCTTTGACGGTGGTTATGTGCGGATACCTGCCTAATTTCTTGATGTCTTTGTTCATCCGCTTAATGAGATAATCGGACGCAAATTTCATTTTTGCGTTAAGCTCTATAAATGCGTCTCCCTTCATATAAATATAGGTATACAGGTTTAAACAAAGTTTAAGAGGAGATAAAAATGAATTTATTTGGTACAGACGGCATAAGGGGAATATACGGAGCAGATTTGACAATTTCCTTAACTTACAGTTTAGGTATGGCGCTGTTAAGTCGTCAAAAAGGCGGCATAGTGGTTGTGGGCAGAGACACCCGCATGAGCGGCGAAGCTTTAGCGGAAGGTTTTATTAGGGGTATAAATGATAACGGCGGTCAAGTGATAAATTTGGGTATTGTGCCAACCAACGCTGTTGCTCATTATGTGCGCCGTATAGGCGCTGACTATGGTGTTATGATAAGCGCAAGCCACAATCCCCCTAATTATAACGGGTTAAAACTTTTTGACCGTTACGGAGTTAAAATATGTGCGCAAAAACAGGCGGAAATTAGCGAATTTTTGAGGGACAATAAAGTGGAATTGCCAATGTTTTCCGTTGAAACTCCAATTTTTAAAGGAGCAGACGATATATATATGGAGGACATTAAAAAACTTTTCCCCACTTCTTTAAAGGGGATAAAAATTGCTTTGGATTGTTGCTACGGCAGCGCTTATAAATTAGCCAAAGAAATATTTTTAGCTTTAGAAGCAACGCTTATTGTTTACTGCGACTTTAACCGCGGCGATATGATAAACGTCGGTTGTGGTGCGACTAATACGGATTTTTTGCAAAAGCTTATGAAGGCTAACGGTTGCGAATTAGGCTTTGCTTTTGACGGCGATGCCGACCGCATTGCGGTTTTTGAAAAAACGGAAATTTTACATCCCGACAGGATTTTTTATGCTTTCGCCAAATATTTTAAAGAAAAAGGTTGTTTAAATAAAAATACTGTTGTAGGCACAATTTTAACGGATACAGGGCTGCAAAAGTGCCTTAACAAATTAGATATTACACTTTTGCGAACGGATGTAGGGGACAGTAAAATTTACGAGATGATGACAAAAAACGGCTTGAATGTAGGGGGCGAAAACAGCGGACATTATATTTTGAGCGATTACGCTACTTGTAGCGATGCTATAATAAATGCGCTTTTAGTTTCGGAAATTTATATAAAACACGGAAGTTTGTTGGAGTATACAAAGGAATATAAACCGTACAAAAGCCAATCACTAAATATTAGCGTTAAAGAAAATGCAATGGAAGAAATTAAAAAAAGCGATAAATTAGAGGAAATAAAAAGTCATTTTGCTTTAAAATTTCCAAATTTAAAGCTGGTTTTGCGGCTAAGTGGCACAGAGCCCAAAATAAGAATTTATGTCGAAGGGCGTAGCGCACCAACATGCAACGTAGCAATTGACTATTTGACAGGTGAAATCAACGCATACTTAGATAATATAAAATGCAAAACTTTTTAGTTTAAAATATATCTTTTAGAAATTAGCCGTAGCTCTTCTATGGCTATTTTTTGCTTTTGTTTACTTACCTATTACTTGACAATAATTCAAAATGAACTTAAAATAATAAACTAAAGAGGAAAAAATTTTGGACAGAAAAGTAAGACAGAAAAAAAATAAAGCAAACTTGGTTTGGGCGTTTTTTGCTAACATTTTTTTGTGTGCGGCTAAATTTGTAACAGGTATTATTTTTGGCAACATCAGCTTGACAGCGGATGCGGTAAACAACCTTTCTGATGCAGGCAACAATACCGTTTCACTTATCAGCGCAAAGATAGCGGAAAAACCCGCCGATAAGGAGCATCCTTTCGGTCACGAGCGCATGGAATATATTGCCAGCACTATTGTCGGTTTTGTAGTAATTATGCTGTCCATTCAGTTGGTAATTGAAAGCATAAACAAAATTATTCTTAATTTTAAAGAACCTTATTTGCCTAAATTTGACATTACTATGGTTATCGTGCTGAGTGTCGCCATAGCAGTAAAATTTGTTATGTATATTGTTTTTAAGAGTGAAGGC
>CALLXO010000225.1 GCA_937875645.1 uncultured Clostridia bacterium | reverse complement strand
ATAGCAATGTCATATCTGCTAAAGGCAAAGAGCTTATGCTGAATCGCTCCATACAAGCGGAAGGAGTATTCGCCGTAATAAAGGAGAACTTCGGGTTTCGGAAATTTCTGATGCGCGGAATGAAAAACGTAAGTACCGAAGTAAATTTATTGGCATTGGCATACAATATTTCAAAATTCCACATAAAACACCAAAATTGCAGGCTAAAAACGCATATTTACAGGATAGAATAGCGTTTTTAAAAATTAAGAAAAGAGGTTTTCCACAAAAACCTCTTGTTTCCCGTGCCGTAAAACCCAGTTATCCACATAAATTTCAGTTATGCTTACCCGTTTCCTCTTCCAAATCCTATCCTTACCTTAATATTATTAAATCATCCTCCTTAATATAAAGAGGCTGCCTCAAATTTTATCCATTTGAGACAGCCCCATGGTTCTGAATGTATTTAGTTTTAATTATTGTTGGTGTCCTGTGGGTTTTGTTCAAGAGCCTTGCTTTTTTTAGAGCGGAAAATGTATTTTCTAAACAAGATAAGCTGCATTGCTAAAAACAGCGTAAAACAAATTCCCCACGTCACATAAACGGCAGTCTGTCCCCCTGTAAATATATATGTTCCAAGAAACATCATAGGAAAGCCCAATACTATTGCAGGCAAATTCTGATAAACCAAATTGTCCGCTGCAGGTGTTTTAAATTCGTGGTCGATTTCTCTGAGTAAAATTATGCCTGTGCTTGCCGTACCTGTCAGCATGCCATAAAAAGCCAAAAACTGCTCTGCGCTGTACTGTCCAAAAAGTTTTTTGCTTACGTGCCAAACATAAAAATATGTACTGACCGCGCCCACAAAACCCAGTATAACAATAATCAGCCAATAATTTACAATAACGTCAATTCTTATGGCGGCAATGCCTGCCACAATCATAAAATCAAAAAAGAATCCGCCGATACGGTTCATCAAAAAGGTATTGATAAATTTACGCTTAAACAGTCTCTTTTTGCGCATACCGCCGATAATACCCTTTAAAGCCATTGCTAAAAAGGTGCCAAGCAAAAAGTTGAAGCCGTAAATTGTCGCCCGTAAAGCTTCATTTAGTCCAAACAATGTGCAGATTATTTCCATAAGAAAATAACTTACGGCGTAAATTGCCATCACAATGCCTATCTGAACGGTCAATTTGTCCACAGAGCCGCTCATGGGTATTTCGTTCATGCCTACAATTTGTTCCAGCGTGTAATTTTCCTTTATGTCATCGCCGTTAACTTTTATTTTGCCTTTTTTTACCATTACATCCATAAAAATGACGCCGCCGATACACGCCGATAAAAAGCCCAAAGCGGCAATAGCCAAACCAAAGCTCCGTCCCGAATCTTTGCTTAAAAACCCCCATGGGGTAGTTTCAGAAAAAACATACAGACTGCCGTAAGTCATCGCTTGTCCACTACCTTGTCCGTACCCAAAAGGAAGGATAATGCCTGACCCGTTCCATATTCCGTAGCCTAGCCATACGGCAATAATGGTGACGGAAAGTCCCAAAAAGCCTTGCATAAGATAACCGCTTACCGTTGTCACGCCGCTATCAAAAACCTCTCTTGCGCGCTGTCCGCTAAACTTTTTATCATTTTGTCTAAGCGCCATGGCAATAAATCCTAAGCCCAAACAATGATAAGTAATAATTTCCATAATAGTCATACCCGTTAAATTAGGGCCGTTAAAACAATCTAATTCAAACAGATATTTGCCGCCGTTTTTTATGCCTCCTGTGGCTTCAAACACAACAAAGGAGATAATTAGCAACAGCAATCCTCCTAAAACAGAACTGGGTATAAGCGATTTTCTAAGCGGTTTTATCCAATGCTTAATCATCCCCGCCAACAAAATAGAGACGCCTATTGTTCCTAACAATAAGATTATACTCCAAACATCATAGTCCCAAAAATTGCCCGCTGTCATGATTGCCCTCCATAAAATTTTTATATTTATAGAAGAAATTAACATATTTAACGGCATTAAAATGTTTGTCGCCTACAATCTGATAAACATTTTCGCCGCAGAAAATTTCCAACTTATTTTTGCCCAAAACCGTCATTGATTCAACAGTTTTTAAAAAATCACATTGTAAATATTGATTGCATTTTTCCATAACAACCTTATCAGCAAAAAGAGTAAGTAAAGCATTAGAAAACAGCTTCTTCTTCTTTTTTAACAAAAAAACTTTAAAAACCTTGACTTTGTCGCTGGTCACTTGTCCCCTCAAATTGTCATAGTCTAAATTCAAAAGGTAGACCCGTTGAGCATCGTACCACTCTTTGATATTTTTAAAGGGGGGCGGATTTTCGTCTTTGCTGCTAAATTGTTTGTTGGGATTGTATATTACAGTCAGCAGACACATTGTGCAGGTAAACTCGTTGCCTCTTGAAACAAAGTGCGTTACGCCACAATGAGGACAGTAATAAATTGCACGCTCAATGTATTGTGCGAGATTTTTGCCGATATACTCGTTGTTGTCGTTACTTTCGTCAACGTAAAGCTCTTTGCAAATATATTCATAAAGCTGCTGCTCTGACCAATCTTTGTATGTTTCGTATTCTAAAACGCTTTTGACGGCACAATGAGTTGTTCCTTTGCGAATATTTTCCGACCAGCGGGGTCTCAAGCCGTAACCACCACGCAACACCATAAAGGCAATAGGCAGTTTTAGCATTTTTGCTAATTTTGTAACGGTGGGATTTATATATTCCGTAACGCCGCTGTAAGTACGGTTGCCTTCCGGCATCATAAATATAGAGGCGCCTTCCTTTGCAATTTGCTTGCAGGTTATTATTGAAGAGATATTCTTTTTTGATTTAATAAAGGGGATAGGCGCAACTAAGTGTCTTATCGTTTTTCCAAAGGGGATAGAAAAAATATCTTCGCTTGCAATAAAATAAACCAACTTGTTAAAACAGGCGGCAAACATAAATTGAT
>CALLXO010000224.1 GCA_937875645.1 uncultured Clostridia bacterium | reverse complement strand
CTCAGCAATTAATTTAACATTGTTGCCTATCTGTACTTCTTCAAGAGCTTTACAGTAGGCAAACGCGAAGTTGTTAATTACAGTAATACTATTTGGAATAACAACACTCTTTAATGCACGGCATCCCTGAAATGCGCAAACACCAATTTCTGTAACGGAATCAGGCATAGTAACTGATTCTAAATTTGAGCAATTATTAAAAGCATTATAATTGATCGAAGTTACTGGCTTGCCTCTATAGATGGCCTCAATTAAAATATCACCCGAAGCCGAGCCTACATCCTTGATTTCGTATTCGGTATTATTGTTGATAAGTTTGTATACGCATCCTGTTACATAATCCTTATAGAAATGCAAAACTTCTGACCAATTTGAGTCCTTATTGGAGTCAGATGCAACCGCTTTTACCTTGATGTCATAGTCTCCTTCTTCAAGGATCGAAAGAGAAAAACTAGTCTTTCTTAAATTAACAGTATTATTTTCGCCACTTCTACTATTAATATCTATTATATAACCGCGCGCTTTTTCAACGGAATTCCACGATAACAAATTTTCATCGTCTACACTTAATTCTGTGGGACAATCAAGCATTTTTTTACCGCAACCGCTTGCAAATAACAATATACAAATTATAAAAACGGCAATCACGAAATACTTCTGCTTTTTCATATATCCTCCTTTTGAGTAAAAATCGTCATTTAAAATTATTTTTGTTGATCTAATTTTCTTTTTTTATATTCGCGTATTAATTCATGAGGCCACTTAAATTTAAATTTACGTACAGCAATATCCAATAAGAACGCGATTATTGATAATATGATAAATAGAAATCTAGGATCATATGTCTTGCCTACAGAGGTTTTAAAAGGATCAAAAATTTCCTTTGGGTCTTCTAAGTCCATAATTTCGGCACCATTACCTTTCTGTGCTATGTTTATCAGCTTATTTCGTAAATCCATCTCTGTTTCTTCTACTAACGTATTATATTCTTCAGAATATGAAAACGTCTTAAACATTTCATAGGTAGAAATAGCTGTGTCATCAGAATCGTATTTTGTAAGGACAATTTTGTATGTTCCGCTCTCTTTTATAACCAAATTGCATCTGCTATAATTGTTTGTTTCCCCAAGAGGGAGCGTCACGTAGTAGGTAGCGCCCTCGTCCTTTGTTATGTCTGTTATCTCATTTAACGGTATTTGATTTTGTTCGACAGAAGACAATTCAACAAGATACCCTTGTACATACTCACCATTATTTAAATTTGTGTAAACACTTAGTTGATTGGTATAATTATCTTCATTAAGCGAAGCGGAAATATCTTTCGGTCTAATATCTTGTGTTGGCATCAAGTTGTTAATGACATTCAATATTAATCTTTGTCCGTTTTCATTTTGAATAAAACCCGAAGACCATTTACCATTCAAGTCACACATGAAGCTTCCAACCATACCCAATCCGAATTTCCATTGAGCATAAATTGGCACATCATAATCTCCAGTTAGAATCAAATCGGCGTTTTGCCGAATCTTTATTCCATAAAAACCTTCCAGTTCGACAGTCATCTTGTTTTTGTTAGTGCCCTCTCCTCGCTCAATTCCTATTATCACAGGTGACAAAGCATTATTAATCGTAGGTAGAAAGGGTTCATAATTGACCAATTTGAGTTCGGGAACATTTAAATCTTCTCTCATCAAATATGTCAGATTAGCCGTGTCTGATGTAGCGTAAATTCTACCATGACCTAATATGACAGCACGTAACATCCTCTCATATGTGGTAAGATTTTCCTTATCTAATAGCTCGATAGGTGTGGTTTCATCGTAGTCACTGTCCTTTGTCACGCCAATAGCAACAACAGATAAAGAAATTTTGTTTCTTATGTAATAATCATTAATTAATTCTTCATATTGTATGCGCTGATTTTCAGGCACTCCACCGTCTGTTACCAAGATAATATGACGTCTGTCAACATATGGCAACGCCCTTAATGCTTGACCAGCGCGCTCAATTGCGCCAGGAAACACTGTTCCGCCGTCTGCCTTTTCTACACTTTGTATTGCAGCATAAATTTCTGCCTCTCGAGTACGAGGTGTCAGTGGCAATACCATTTCATAGTCAGAATCCAATGTCATAAAACCAAAATAATCTCTTTCGGAAAGCGCCCTTAAACAGGCGGATGCCCCTGCTTTTGCACAATCAAGATATGTAGCTCCCGTTAAATCTGTTGAACCCATAGAACCAGAACTGTCAACGATAACAATTACCCCTAAGGGGGGCGTATACTTTATTGCCTGTACAGGCAACATCTCTTGATAGACACTACCGTACATATCCTCTCTCTTGTAGGTGTTTGCCTCTCCGTTCTCGTCATCACCACCTACCGTAAAAACACCGCCACCATATTTATGCACATAAGAAAATAACATTTCATCAAATCCTACAGGTACATTAATATTTTCCCTAAGGTCAGCATTGGAGATATTGTTTAAGATTATCTGGTCATATGCACGAAGTTCATCGACAGAAGCGGGAATATTGTCGCTTTTATATATATTAACAACCTCTACATTATAGACTTTTCTATCATCGTCATCACCTTTTTCGGTGAGTATTGATAACAAATTGTCCGATTCGCCTTCCATTCTTTCAATTATCAAAATTTTATCAAATTGTTGTAAATATAGATAGGAAACATATTGATTGTTTTGCTCTAATAGATCCTCCATTAAGTGAATTTTAACAACAATTTCATGAAATCCAATATCTTGGAATGTATGGTCAAACTCGATTGTTTGTGTCCCTGCTACAATATTAACTGCCTTATTATCTCTCAATATCTCATTATCAAATAATTCTATAGTAATTCCCTTTGCACTTTTGCTTTGTATTGTAACATTAATAGTACATTTTTCTCCGACACTAATATGATAATCAGGAAGAGTCACATTAACTATTTGCACATCGTCTTCCTTGTATTCAGAAGGAATGAATGCAGTGTCAACTAAAATGCCTTGCGCAGTAATATATCTAATAGCCGTAGCAGCTTCTTCGTCTGTTTCTTTCCCGTCAGAAATAAGTACTATTTTTGCCGTTTCTGGATAGTTAAACAAATCCTTTGTGTAATTCAACGCTGCTGCAATATTAGTAGCGCTTATATCTGGCAATTCTGCCTTTATGTATTTGTCGTATATGCTTTCTATATCATTTGTTAACGGCACTGCATATCTTTGATCAAAACCGAAGGTTACTACTCCAATTTTAAAATTGTCGTATTGACCGTAATTTAAAACAGTTTGTATAAAATCATCTCTTATTTCTTGAGCTTGTTCTGACGTTTCCGACACGTCCACCAAAAGAATAATCTCATTCTTATCATTTGAAACATTATAAGAAAAGCTCATACCTGAAAGCACTGATATACAGAGTACCATAACAATAAGATGAAGCACTATAGAGGTAATACGGTTTCTCGTTCTTCTATATTTTTTTGACAATCTAAAATATAAAAATAATGTAATAGCAAATGCTGGGATAAGCAATAAGAGAAGCCATGGATGAGTACATTGAATAGTTAAATTGTGCATAATAATCCTCCTTACACTTCTTCACGAGCATGAAGCAACCATTCAATAAACAAAATGGCCACCAAAGTCGCTGCAATGTATTGCAACAAGTCTTCAAAATAGTCACTTGTGTTTGGACTCTTATAAGGGTCTAGTAAGGTGTCTTCAACTCTACAAATATTGCTTTCAATAGCGGGAATTTTAGGCTAGACTTCTTCTGAAATCTTTTTCCCTGAAAATGTTGTTTGGCGTATTAAATATGTGCCTGGCATAAATATTGTCAATGTAGAAGGGAAGGATGTAATATCCGTATTTACGTTTTCACCAGTTACATTCAATTTTGTTCCTCTTGCTCTTAAAGAAATATTCTCAAAAACTTCAAAAGCATTTCCCGTAACTGTGGTTGGTAAGAAATACTGAAACATATTGTATAACAATATAGGAAATTCAGGCAAAATTGTAAGATTGGAATAATGCACACTAAAAGGCATTATAACAACCTTCTCTGCGTTCTCATCCTTTACCATCAATATAGGATCACCGAAACATGCCAATAACACCTGATAAGATGGCTCATAGTTATTATTAATACGAACATATCTGCTTATTGTAATATCATCAGCCGTAACGCTTTTTAATATAGGATGAATCATTTCTTCTGTCAAAGATATACTTCGACCTTTAAAATCAATTATTTTATCTAAACTTATACCTGAGCCTAAAGGAGCAATATCTGGATTTATTAAAAACACGACACCGTCTGCAGGCATTGTTATAGGCATATTATGCTCAAATATATAAAAATCAAATCCTTCTAATGCGTACTGACCATCTTTCACTTCAGTTATTTGAATATCCAAACGATTATTTAAAGCATTTTTAAGAACTATCAATACGCTGTTAAAAAAACTGTTTGCCAAAGTGCTCGAATATTGCACTCTTAAAACTTCTTTCTGACCCCCGTATATGTAAAAACTATTATCTTTATTGAATGAATCTTTTTCCGTTATTGAAATATGTACTGATTGATAAGAATAAACCGCATCATTGCTATCAATATAATAATAACTTCTATTCTCTTCATTATCTTCTGGTAATTCTTCATTCTCATTAAAATATTTGAAAATAACGGTTTTTGTTGTATCTTGACTACATTCTACTGTTGTACGAAAAATCTTTTCTATGCCTTCGCTATCTTTGTCTAGTGCATTTGCATTTTGCACTTCGATATTTAATGAAATTTCAGTATCTCTGCCATAACAGGCAACATCAACATAAAAAACGTAATAATTCTCTTCAATTTCTGCACGCGCATTCAGTATGGCAGCATTCCAATCGCTTCGGTCGCTTACATTTACAACAGTGATACCTTGCGGCACATGCACATAAGTAGTGTCAGTATAAATATAAATTTTTGCAGAAGGATTATCTTTCAAAATACCCTCGCACATAGATATAGCTGTATCAATATCTGCTGAACCGTATGTGCATTTCATATCATCTTCTAATTGCGCTTCCAAAATTTCTACCAGTTGAGGTTTGTTTTCCAGATTTGTTCTTTCAATCAAGAAATATGGATATGGGTCTGCAATAATAACTGACATAACACCGTTTTGAGCTAATATTTCGTCAGAAGTCTTTAAAACGCCGTTTATTGCTCTTTCAAAACGTGTTTCCTCTTCTTCTGATATTGTGCGCATACTGGCAGAGGAGTCAATTATGGCTATTACTTCATTATAATCAACTTCTTCTTTTAATATCTTATTAGGTTGCGCTAAAATTACTGCACAGGATGCCAAAATCAAAACTTGACAGATAATAATTAGAATATTTCGTAATTTGCTTATTGGTATTCTCTTTTTTCTATATTTAAGACTTAACTTCCATACATATGTACTGGATATTCTTTTTTGTTGGAAGTTCGGTCTTAAAATATAAATGAGTATTAAAATAGCAACTGCTATTAGACCTAATAACCCTAAAGGTGATAGTAACTTCATGACATAATACCTACCTTTAACAATTCACCAAACACTACTCTCTCAATAGGATTATCAGAACGGACAGAAATGAAATCTACATTACGCTTAGCACAAAAAGAACTAATATCCTTTTTTAAGTCTATCATCGCTTGCTCATAGGCCTTTTGTAAACTACGTGTAATTCTTAATCTCATATTTTTTGTGTCTGATATATCTACTGCCTCCGAATCAATTAAACTATACCTACCGTCATAAGACGGATCGTCTTCTTCAGGAGAGAGTATTTGTATTAGTAATACTTGCCTGCGTTTATAGCACAAATAATCCACCGCTTTTTTCCAATCGGTATCTGTAAAAAAGTCAGATATAATAATACTTATTCCGTTGTTAGTACTGGTATTAGTACAACTTGTAACACATTTTTCAATATCTGTTTCCTCATCAAATACCAAATTGTTTAAAGAACTTATTGCTCTAAAAAAAGCCTCTTTACCAACAATAGTACCAAACGGATTTTCTGAGCTTGTTCCTTTCATGAGATGGAATGATACTTTGTCCATATCATGTACTGCCAAAAAGCCCAAGGCGGCAGCTGTTGCCACCGTATATGCTGATTTCTGTGGATTATCTTTTCCCATAGAAGCAGAACAATCTAAAAATATTTGCACTTGCATTTGCCTTTCGTCTGTAAAAAGCTTTAAAAAATGCTTTTCAAAACGGGCAAATAAATTCCAGTCGATGCGACGTATATCATCCCCTAACTGATATTCTCTAAAATCGGCAAACTCCACAGTTTGTCCGTATGTACGGACAAGGTGTTTTCCGCCAAAATAACCAGCAAGATTCATCCTTAGATTTAATGATAGCGCCTCTAGCCGACTGAAAAATTGATCATTTAAATAAGAAACTTTCATTATGTTCTCCAAGTTTTATTAGTTTTTATATTTTCTGCCAATTTCTTCTAAAATCATTTTAATAACGTCATCTGGGGAAATTCGCTCTGCTATAGCTTCAAAATTCATCTTGATACGATGGCGAAGTATCGGATATGCCAATTCTTCAATATCCGAATATGCTACATTAAACCTACCATTTATTAAAGCTTTGACTTTAGCAGCAGAAATAAACGCTTGTCCAGCACGGGGGCTTGCACCAATACGTATATACTTTCTCGCCGCTTCAGAAGAACATTCACTCACACTGTGCGTTGCATTAGCCAAACGCATTGCATAATCTAAAACATCACTCGCGACGGGTATTTGATTTGCAGTTTCTCTCATTTTCAATAATTCCTCACCCGTACAGGCGCGGTCTGCAACTTCTGCCATCGTTTTTTGTGTCATATTAACAATTTCCCTTAATTCGCCAAGACCAGGGTTAGGAACAATAAGTTTAAACATAAAACGGTCCATCTGTGCTTCGGGTAGCGGATATGTTCCATCTTGCTCTATAGGGTTTTGTGTTGCAAGAACAAAGAATGGTTCTGGAAGCTTACGAGAAACACCCATAACAGTTACTGTATGCTCCTGCATCGCTTCTAACAATGCCGACTGTGTTTTTGGTGTAGCTCGGTTTATTTCGTCAGCAAGTATAATATTGCTAAATATTGGACCCGGTTGAAAATTAAAAGCGGAATTTCCGTCTTTTTGTTTTACGATAATGTTTGTGCCAGTAACGTCCGCAGGCATTAAGTCTGGCGTAAATTGAATACGCGAAAAGGGCAAATCAAAAACCCTACCTAATGACCTGACAAGACGCGTTTTGCCTACACCGGGTACGCCTTCTAAAAGCACGTTGCCTCCTGCTATCATAGCAATTATGGCGCCTTCTATTACATCTTTTTGCCCAATCATATCACGGGAAGTTTGCTTGAATATGTCCTCGCATTGTTGACCAAATTTAATTATTTCTTGTTCTGTAGCCAATGTTTATGTACCTCTCTTTTATTTTGTTAGATTATTATCTTTTATCTCTTCAAGTCTCTGTGTTGTTGCTATTCATTTAAAATTTTGCATAGAGCAATTAAGATCTCCTTAATTATTTGAGAAACTCAAGAACTAAAGAGTATTAATTGCTCTATCTTTCTTGCCTTTATTGTTTGCATTAATTAAGTTTATTTTGCTATAGTATCGTAATAATCTTGGATAATACCCTTTAAATCGTCAGACATATCATTGTCTCCCGATAAGTCATCCATTGCATCATCGTAAGCGTTGTCGAAATTGGAGTCGCCATAATAAGTTTCGCCGTCAATTATTTGGTTTTTATCCTCGTAGGCGCCACCTCCTTCTTTTTCATCTTCATTTTCGTCTCCGGGCTTTTCATCCGGCAATTGAAACGGATTTCCCTCGCCCTCGCCTAGTTCCCCCTCGCCCTCGCCGTCGTTATCGTTGGGATCCTCATCTAAATTTTCCGGTTGATCCATTTCCTCAAAAAGTGCGTAGACTTCTATGTCATCAGATATTTCCGTATCCAGTCTATAGGGGTCTGCATACCCATCTGACCATCCAACAAAAACCCAATGTTCGTCAGGCATAGCCATAACGGGAATTGTACTTTCGCCTTCTTCTACCTCTTGCGAAACTTCACCTTGTATGCTACCACTGCCCTGTATTCTGTAAGAAATTGAGTATTGTGGTTTTACTTCTTCCTCAACCTCTCTTAATGCTGCGGCAGTTGTCATTCCTGTGCCAAAAACGGCAACGATAGCTAAAGTGACAATTAAATGGACGGGAATAGCAAATTTGATGAGCTTCGAGCTTACCTTTTTTAAGGCAGCCAAGGCATCCTCTTTTTGCCTCTTTGCAATGTACGAATTGTCCCCTTCAAGTTCGGTCATTGTCAACAGCCGTTCTTCAAGTCCCAAAGCATCGGTACGTTTTGCAGTCTTCTTTACGGTGGGTTTAAATACTTTATAGTAAAGAATTGGTGTTGCTCCCGCTGTAGCTACCGCAAAAAGTACAATGCACAGCCATATGCCTTTGAATGCTACAAACCAACAAACGGCTGCAGATATCAAAAGCATAGAAAAGCCTATTAACAGTCCCCACATTAGAGACTTAATAAAACTTTCCTTCGCTAAACGCGAATAGTAATTTTTTAGAATAGTTTTTGAATCCATACTTTTAACCTCCTATTACATATATACGGCATTTCGCTTTAAAATGCTAACAGATAATTTATATCTGTAATTATGTACATTCGTCATCAAGCTAAACTTATACTGCGTTTTTTCCTTATCCTCCTTTGGTAATTTGTTTTACCAAAGGAGGATTATTTTATTAGTATTCTCTTACATTCTTGTAGCAAACGAAATTTATTATTCGCCTGCAGGAACAGCATATTCCCAAACAATAATAGCATTGCAATTGCAATTCCACGCAGTATCAGAAGCAGATGTCGTCCCTGACCAATCCTCCATAATATCGTACTGTGAACGTGTTATGTTAATAGTTTGGTATGCCGTCCATCCGTTAAAGATATCACGACCGTTCAATTTGACATTTTCGGGAATTATAATGCTTTCTACAGAAGTACAACCCCAAAAGGCGCCCCACCCAATGGACAACATTTCCAATGGTTCCTCAATGACAATGCTTCGTAGTGCGGTGCATCCGTTAAAGGAATTATACGCTATTGTGACAACTGTCGCCGGAGTATAAATACTCGTAATACCAGAATTTTGGAAAGCATATTGGTTAATTTTCTGTAATTGACTTTCCTGTCCAATGGTAACAGTAGTTAATGCACTACATCCGTCAAAAGCATAGTTACCTATGGTAATTACGGAATCGGGAATAACAATATTAGTAATACCGCTGTTTTGGAAAGCATAATTTGAAATTGCAGTAAGACTGTTGGAAAGTGTAACAGTATTAATTTGCATACACCCTGCAAACATATATTGTCCCATTGTGGTTACATTGTCGCCAAATATTACCGTTGCAAGATTTTCACAACCCTCAAATATTTTAGTTGCAAAGGTAGCATCACACAAAATAGTGATTTCTGCTAACAGCAAGCATCCGTTAAATGCACCTTCTCCAACTGATGTTATTTGTGCCGGTATAGTAAAGCTTGTAAAACCGCTATTAGAAAACGCAAATTTGCCTATAGAAGTCAATGAATTAGGCAATGTAATATTTGCAAGTGCCGTATTTTGGAATGCATAATCTCCTATAGTCGCCAAAACACTATTTTCGGCATCAAGAGCAACTGTTGTCAATGCCGTACAACCATAAAACGCATAATTACCAATCGTTTCTAAAACACTGTCAGCAGGAACGGTAACAGTCGTCAATGCCGTACAACCGTAAAACGCATACGTATCAATGGATGTCACCGATTCGGGAATGGTAATTTCAGTTATTTTATTATTGCCATAGAATGCGTATGATGCAATTTCAGTAATATCCTCCCAAACCATTTCCTCTTTACCTGCGGGATAGCAAATAAGTTTACCTTCTGAGTCAAACAAAATGCCTTCACTATTGACGGAATAATTGCTATTACTCGAATCTACAAAGAACTCTGTAAGGTTAATACATCCCCCAAAGGCAGCAGTGCCAATTGTTGACAAAGAAGGAGTAATGTTTACATTTTTGAGACCGCTGCCATTGAATGAATAGTTTCCCACAATTGTTACAGTAGAAGGAATTGTAAATTGTTCAAGACTAATGCAGTTTTGGAACACATAAGCGCCAATACCCACAAAATTTTCGCTCTGAATGGTAACAGAGTTTAAATCAAGACATCCGTCAAAGAGGTATGATGCTGAACTAACAGTTACAGTACCAGTAGCAGAAGTACCAAAGCGTGTCACACCAGAAGGAATAACAATACTTTCTAATCCGCTGTTTTGGAAGGTACGAGTTCCCATATGATTCAAACTGCTGGGAAGAGTAATTGTTTTTAGTGAAGTACAATTTGCAAACATATTATTGCCCAGTGTTTTCAATGAGCTTCTAAGTTTTACAGTCTCTAACAAGGTGCAACCATCAAACATATTATTACTTACGGTTGTGGCTGCTACGTTTGAAATATCAATGGAGGTTAGCTTTGTGCCTGCAAAAACATAAGTACCAAATTTTGAAACCGTAGCAGGGACCGTTATGGTCTCTAATCCGCTGTCACGGAAAGTATATGTCCCTGTATCTGTCAAACCGCTGGGAAGAGTAATTTCCGTAAGCGACGTACAACCATCAAACATATAATTAGGCAACGCCTTAAGCGCATTGTTTAACGTTACGGAATTTAGTGATGTGCAATATCTAAAGGTATAAGTACCAAGAGATGTTACCTCTGACAAATTAGCAGAAGCAAGGGCCGCACAGCCCTCAAAAGCATGCGTACCTACAACTGTTGTTGTAGCAGGAAGGGCAAAATCGTCCTCTCCCTCATAGCCCGTATATGTGACTTTTGTCAAACTTGTACAGTTTTGAAAAGCATAACCCCCGATAGAACCAAAAGCAGAAGAAAGAGTTACACTTGCTAAATTTGCGCACCCATCAAAAAGGTATGAGCTACTTGATTTTGTAGCGGCTTTGCCCGAGGAATCGCCGAAGTGTACCACTGTCTCAGGTATCACGATACTTTCCAGACCGCTGTTTTGGAAGGTATATTGTCCCATAAACACCAAAGCGGAAAGATTAGAAAGGTCTATTGTTTTTAAAGATGTGCACCCTTTAAACATATAGTTATTTAACGCTGTAATAGAGCTGTTTGTGCCAATTGTTACCGTTGCAAGCGAAGTACAGCCGCTAAATAAGTAATTGCTGAAACTTTCCAAATTGAAATTATCTTTAAAGCTTATTGATTCCAGTTCCGTACAGTTTTCGAAAACGTAAGTACCTATTGACTGTAAGAAGTTTGGGAATGTTATGCCTGTTAATCCGCTATTGGCAAAGACACTGTTACCTATTGATAACAAAGAATTTGGAAGGGTAATATTAGTTAAAGAGGTACAATTTCTAAACATATAATTGCTAAGGGTTGTTATACCTTCGGTAAATATTACTTCATCTAGGGATCTGCATTCATCAAACATATAAGCACCCATTACTGCGCCTTCTTGCGTAAAGGTTGTATTGATAGTAACCTTTTTTAAGCTATAACAGTATCTGAACATATAAGAAGAAGGCGAATAGGTGGACGTATCGGTAATCTTTAAAGTACTTGGCAAAGTAACTTCGGGCAAAGAAATGCAATAGTAAAATGCCTCTTTTAAAATAGAAGTTACACCCTCAGGAATAGTGATAGCAGTAAGTGAAGTACAGCAAGCAAAAGCCTGTTGACCCATTGCCCTAAGAGCAGATACACCTACGGGGATAAGATTACCATACTCATCTCTATCTGCTACATAAGTTTCGCCGTCTGATATAGTTTTATAGAATACTACTTTTTCCAAATTATAGCAGTTTAAAAACGCATATTCGCCTATCGTCACCAAAGTATCAGGAATGTATATTTCCGTCAGATATACCTGGTTTTTAAAAGCGTTTGCGCCAATTTCACTGGCTCCGGGTTTTATAGTGAATATACCTTCTCTCAAAACACCGTACACAAAGAGGATGGAGCTACCTTCAGAATTATAGATAATAGGCAAATTCTCGTCAGCTTTATAATTTATGTTATCTTCAGCTACGACAACTGTTTCAAGTGCAGGTGCTTTGTTAAAGGCAGAGTCAATACCCGACGTAACCGATTTGGATATATGTATCGTAGTTAATTGTCTGCAACCAACAAAAATCGTTGCTCCCAATGATATTGTATTTGACGTACTTACTGGAAAATCAAAACGCGTGATAGAAGTTCCGCCAAATGCACTTCCGCCAATACTTGAGATATCACACTTACCGATATTTTCACCCTCTGTATAAGTATTAAATGTAATAGTTGTTACTGAACAACCGTTGAATGCATTACTTCCAATTGTTGTAACAGTTGCAGGAAAACTAAGAGATGACAACGCTTTGCAGCCGTTAAATGCGGTATTACCGATGGTCACAAGACCATGCGCAAAAGTTACTGATTGCAGCAAAGGGTTGGAGGAAAATGCAGAATAACCAATTTCCTTTACGCTTGCGGGAATCACAAGTTGTGTAACTGGTGCTGAGTTAAACGCCGCCGTGTTTATTGTCTCAAGAAGACTGTCCTCCGCAAAGGTAATGGTAGCCAATTGTTTGTTGCTGCTAAAAGCATAATTGGCAAGTGTAGTAACATTTTTAGGAATACTGATTGCCGTCAGCGAAGTATTGCTGAATGCATATTGTTCAATTGTCGTTAAGCTTTGCGGAAGTATTACATCCGTCAACTGCGTATAATAGAATGCATATTGTCGAATACATAACAAGCCTTCGGGTAAAACAAGATCTTCTATAGGTGCATTGTAAGAAGAACTGCCGTACTGATCAGGTGGAGAGCCAGCAAATGCGTTTCTTTGAATTTCTGTTAATTGACTGCCGTCCTCAAAAATAACTGTTGTTAAATTTTTACATGAACCAAATGCATATTGTTCGATAACAGTAACCGAAGCAGGGATAGTGATGCTCTCCAATCCGCAATAATAAAACATTCTTGAGCTGATTTTTGTCACTCTGCTTGGAAGAGAAATTTCCTTTAAAGCCATACAAT
>CALLXO010000223.1 GCA_937875645.1 uncultured Clostridia bacterium | reverse complement strand
AAACTAGATATTATTAGCGAAAACACCAGAAAGGATAATATGGCATAAAGTACACCGCCAAACAGACCGTTAATAAACCATCTTGGCCGCTCCTTAACAGCAAACAAAACACCCAAAAATACGCTGACAATTTTTATTATTTGATTAACAATGGCAATTGTACCTGTGCCTATATTAGTCAGTTTAACAATAAGTGCAAACAACAAAACCAACACAAGAGAAATTACAAAAGCTAATAAAGCTCCTTTTATGATAGTTTTTAAACTGCTGCTATTATCCGAACTGCCTTGGTATACGCTAGCGTTGCTCATAAAAACACCTCCAAAAGTACGTTATATACTATTTGGAGGCTCAGTAAAATATTCTTTTTTTTGATAAATAAAGGCGTTGAAGTTGTTTAAAATTGAAATTATTTAATTTCGTTTGTAATTTCTTCCTCTGCTTCGCTGTCTCGCTGTGAACGAACAGAAAATATTGCGTTTTTAACTATCTGAAGAGTATGTTTATCTTTATACGAACCGGTTTCGATAAAATAACAACCATTTTCTTCGTCAATTTCAACTAAAGTGCCGACAATTCCGCCTATTGTGGTGACAATACAGCCTAAAACAAGATTATTTGTCATTTCTTCAGCTTGTTTCTTTTGTTTTTTGCGTTGCATCATACTGGTAACCAGCATAACAACAAGCAAAACACCCAAAATCGCAAACATAATCCAAGTCATACTGTTGTCTGGAGCGGGTGTTTCTGTTTCTTCAAACATTAATAAATATTTAAGCATAATAAACTCCTTTTGCATACATTACCGCAAAATTATATATTTATTTTAGAAAAATAGCAACTAAACTACCGTATTTTGTAATAATTCCCGTAAAATTCCTTTTTAAACTCTAACAGGCAGTCATTTTTAATTGCATTTCTAATATTTTCAGCAAGTTTTAGCAGGAAATAAACATTATGAATGCTTAATAATTCCGCTGCCAAAATTTCTCCACTGTTTACTAAATGTCGCAAATACGCTTTCGAAAAATTTTTGCAGCAATAACAGTCGCATTCCTCATCAAGGGGCGAAAAATCCGACTTAAACTCACTGTTACGTACTACAACTTTGCCTTTAGAAGTAAGCGCCGTACCGTTGCGGGCTATTCGGGTAGGCAGTACGCAGTCAAACATATCTATTCCCCTCGTTACTCCCTCTATAATATAATCTGGTGTCCCTACTCCCATAACATAACGGGGCATATTAACAGGGTAATAAGGTTGCAATACATCTAACATTTTAATAAATGTCTCTTTATCTTCTCCCACCGACAGTCCCCCTATTGCTATGCCGTTTTTTGCATAATTTGCGGTCTTTTTAGCGCTTTCGATACGCAAATCTTCATAAAAATTGCCCTGAATAATGGGAAAAAGTGTCTGTTTTTGTGTGTCATTATTTTGATAAAAATGAATATAACAACGTTCCAGCCAATTTAAGGTGCGATACATCGCATTTTGTGCTTTTTTACGGTCATAACCAAACGCACTGCATTCGTCAAAAGCCATAACAATATCGCTGCCCAATTCGCCTTGAATATCCATTACTTTTTCGGGGGTAAAAAGATGTTTGCTTCCGTCTATATGCGAGTGAAATGTCACCCCTTCGTCAGTTATTTTGCGAATACTGCTCAAACTAAAAACCTGAAAGCCTCCGCTGTCTGTCAAAATTGGCTTATCCC
>CALLXO010000222.1 GCA_937875645.1 uncultured Clostridia bacterium | reverse complement strand
AGAGTGGACGAGTATGAAGCCGCAAACTTTGATTATGACGCCCTGACGGAGCAAGAGGCGACTTATGTAAGGGGTTTGTTTGATAATGCAAGGGAGGAAATTCTTTTAACTGACGGTGGCGCACCCAATCCTGATTATATTTTCTACTTGTTAAAAACATATACACACGCATATAAAAAGTAAAAATAACAGAGACAGCAAAAAAACTGAAAATAAAATTTCGCAAGAATATATGACCAAAAAAATAATAAGGTTATTGACTTGCGTTTTTTAGCTTTCTGATATATAATCGTTAGGCATAAATTGCTTATGCAAAAAAATGCGAATGTGGCGGAATTGGCAGACGCGCTAGATTCAGGTTCTAGTGTTTTTACCGACGTGCAGGTTCAAGTCCTGTCATTCGCACCAACTATAAAAAACCACTACATTAGTGGTTTTTTAAAAACACAACATGTTGTGTTTTTAGCTTCATTCTATCCTGCTCTGATGATATTAAAAATGGTAAACTTTTTTAAGTGCACTTGAATACAGAATTATTATTAATACAAATGTAATTAAAACACAGCTAAATAATCAACAGATTACAATTTTTACTGCTTATAAAACCGTTTAATATTATTAAGTATTTTATTTAAAATACTTATAAAAATATTGACAAGGAGAGATAATACATATACAATATATCTATTGTTATCGATATGAGGTGTTGTGTGAAGGAACTTTCAAAAATATTTAAAGCTTTAAGTGATGAAAACCGATTGAAAATAATAGATATTTTAAAAGAGGGGGAAAAGTGCGCATGTCATATCCTAGATGAGATGCGTATCGTGCAATCGACGTTGTCCCATCATATGAAAATTTTATGCAAAGCGGGTTTAGTAATTGCCCGCAAGCAGGGTAAGTGGGTACATTATTCTTTAAATAAAAAGACATTTAGGGAAATACTAAATCAATTAGCTTTCAGCATCAGTTTTACTGTTAAAAAATGAGATACAATTAGGAGGAAATTTTTTTGAGGATTCTTATTATCGGAGCGGTTGCATCAGGTACATCCGCCGCCGCAAAAGCACGAAGGAACAATGAGGATGCAGAAATTGTCATTTATGAAAAAGATGAATTTATCTCTTATTCCGGTTGCGGAATGCCTTATTATTTAGGAGGAGTAATAGAAAGTGCAGAGGACCTTGCGCCTCGGGACGCTGACTTTTTCAAAAACAAATACAATGTGGATGTTTTTACTCGGCACGAGGTAATAGACATCAATTGCGACAAAAAAACTTTGCAGGTAAAAGACCTGTCAACGCAAAAAGTTTTTTTTGATAATTACGATATTCTTGTAATTGCAACAGGAGCAAAGGCGAGTGTTCCGCCTATAAAAGGCGTGGAAAATAGCAATGTATTCCTTTTGCGAAACATGTTAGATATGAATAAAATAAAAAGCTTTATAGATAATAGCAAACCCAAAACTGTCGCTATTATAGGCACTGGCTTTATTGGGTTGGAAGTTTGCGAAAACTTAAAAAGATTAGGCATAGAAGTTTCGCTGATAGAAAAACTGCCGCAAGTAACTCCTAATTTAGACGCTGATATGTCTGTTTATGTAAAAAAGCATATAGAGAAAAACGGCGTGACGGTGTTAACAAACGCTTCGGCACAAGAAATAACAAATAATTCTGTAATACTTCAAGAGGGCAAAACCATTAAAGCGGACATGGTTTTGATTGCGACAGGCGTACGCCCCGAAACAAGCCTTGCTTCCCTATCAGGAGTAGCGTTAGGACAAAGCGGCGCTATAAGGGTAAACGAAAAAATGCAGACAAATATTGCTGATGTATACGCTTGCGGTGACTGTATAGAGGTGCCTCATATTTTAACAGGCAAACCCGTTTACCGTCCTTTAGGTTCGACAGCAAACAAAACAGGTAGGATTGCAGGTGACAGTATTACTGGCGGTGACTTAACTTTTAGAGGCGTGCTGAGTACAGGCATATTTAAAGTATTTGACATGACTGTTGCACAAACAGGATTGAGCGAGCGTGAAGCAAAAGAGCATAATTATGGTATAGAAGTTTCTCACAACATAATGCCCAACAAGCCGGAATATATGGGCGGCAAAGATATGGTTATAAAAGCAATTGCAGACAAGGATAGCGGCAGGCTCTTAGGTGTTCAGATTGTAGGGTATGAAGGGGTAGATAAGAGAATTGATGTGTTTGTGACGGCAATTACTTTTGGGGCAAAAGCGGCGGATTTGTTTCATTTAGACCTTGCCTATTCACCGCCTTTTTCTACGGCAAAAGACCCCGTTATGTATACGGGCATGATACTTGAAAACGCCATAAACAGGGGTAGAAAGCTTGTGACGGCGGAGGGTTTAGATGATATTACAAAGTCGGGGCAAAAATTTACCATTATTGACGCAAGAGTAGCTGCTCAGTACGAAAAGGAGCACATGTTTGCCGCTGAAAACATCCCACACTCAAAGTTGCGGGAATGTGCAAACAATATTGATAAAGATTGTATAGTAGTAACTTATTGCAACAGAGGCATTACAGGCAACGCTGCGCAAAATATCCTTCTTAATAAGGGATTTGATAAAGTCTATAATATTTCTGGCGGTCATAAGCATTATAAAATAGTGCATTCAAAAAATAGTGAATAAAAGAGTAGTATTCTCAATTTTTTGAGAATATTAAGTAACACCAAAAAAATCAATGGTCAAGGCATATTTGACATTAACAAATACGTGCATTAAGGAGAAGCATAAATGATAAAAGAAAAAACACAAGGCATTAGTTTTTTTAATAAGTATCTTTCTGTATGGATACTTTTATGTATGGCGTTAGGGATTTTGATAGGAAAGTATCTCCCCGCTGTTTCAGACTTTTTTAGACAGTTTGAAATAGCAAATGTAAACATACCCCTTGCTGTGCTTATATGGCTTATGATTTTTCCCATGATGCTAAAAATAGATTTTTCGTCCATTAAACAAGCAGGAAAACAACCTAAAGGTCTTATTTTAACTTGGATAGTAAATTGGCTAATAAAACCCTTTACAATGTTCGGTTTAGCGAGTTTGTTTTTCTATGTAATATTTAAAGGATACATTCCTTCGCTTCTAGCCAAAGACTATTTAGCAGGCGCTGTGCTTTTGGGTGCCGCACCCTGTACCGCAATGGTTTTTGTGTGGAGCAACATGACTAATGGAAATGCTGCATATACTTTGCTACAAGTAGCGACAAATGATTTGATAATACTTGTAGCCTATGTCCCGATAGTGGCGCTTCTGCTTGGAATCGGTGGTTTTTCAATTCCGTGGTTGACACTGATATTGTCGGTAGTATTGTTTATAGTTATACCTTTAATACTTGCAAGTATAACAAGAACAATCGTTGTTAAGAAAAAAGGTGTCGATTTAACCCTGTTTCTATGATAGGATTGCTTTTAACTTTAGTAATTATTTTTAGCTTGCAGGCAGAGATAATTTTTAATAATCCTTTGCACATATTATTGATAGCCATACCGCTGACAATACAAACATTCTTAGTTTTCTTTATATCGTACGGTGGTGCAAAACTGCTTAAACTGTCGCACGATATCGCTGCGCCCGCAGGAATGATAGGCGCAAGTAACTTTTTTGAATTAGCAGTAGCAGTTGCAATCGCATTGTTTCCGCTAAACCCGGGTGTATCAATCGCAACCATTGTCGGTGTATTGGTGGAAGTGCCTGTAATGTTAATTTTAGTTAGAATATCCAACAAAACAAAACATTGGTTTCCATATAAAAGTAATACTATGAAGGAGATATAATATGAGAACAATAACAATTTATGAACCGGCAATGTGTTGTCCCACAGGGCTTTGCGGAGTAGGAGTAAATGAGGACCTTTTGAGAATATCCACAGTGCTGGATAATCTTAAAAAAAGGGGTATTGCTGTAAATCGTTATAACTTAAACAGCGCACCCCAACAGTTTATTAAAAACCAAGAAATAAACAAAATGCTCAACGAAAAAGGCGCAGAAGTGTTGCCAATAACCTTAATTGACGGCAAAGTAGAGATTACCGGTAGATATCCCACTAATGGCGAAATTATAATGTTACTAAACATCTCACCAGATTTTTTAAATGCTACTCAAAAAAGCGGCGGTTGTTGTTGCGGAAAAGAAAACAAAATCGGCGGTTGCGGAGACAAAGTCGCAGACAAAAGCAACAATTGCTGCAAAGCGACTAAAAGTAAAAATGGAGGCTGTTGCTAAAAATGAAAGAATATAATATTAAAAATATCAATTTGACTAAATACTTATTCTTTACCGGCAAAGGCGGTGTAGGCAAAACATCAGCGGCATGTGCAACTGCTGTTAATTTGGCAGACAATGGACAAAAAATTCTTCTTATAAGTACCGACCCTGCATCTAATTTACAGGATGTATTTGCGACAGAACTTGACGGCAAAGGCAAAGAGATTGACGGCGCAAAAAATTTGACTGTAATTAATATCGACCCTTTAAAGGCAGCGGCTGAATACAGAGAAAGCGTAATAGCACCTTACAGGGGCAAATTGCCAGACGCAGTAATCAACAATATGGAAGAGCAGTTGTCGGGTTCTTGCACGGTGGAGATTGCGGCGTTTAATGAGTTTACTAAATTTTTATCAGACAAAGTAATTGAAAATAAATACAGTCATATTATTTTTGACACAGCACCCACAGGGCATACGCTCCGCATGCTTCAATTACCTTCGGCATGGACAAATTTTATAAGTGAAAGCACTCACGGTGCATCTTGTTTAGGACAGTTGTCGGGATTGGAAGAAAAAAAAGACATATATAAAAATGCCGTTGCCGCACTGTGTGACGGCAATAAAACCACCTTAGTATTGGTGACAAGACCAGAAGAATCCCCCATAAAAGAGGCAGAAAGAGCATCAATAGAACTTTCTGAAATTGGTATCAATAACCAAATACTAATTATTAACGGCTTACTGAAAACTGCTGACGATAAAATATCAATGGGGCTTAAAACAAAACAACAAAAGGCATTATCTAATATTACCAATAAGCTAAAGGATATAGAAACTTTTTATATTCCACTTAGAGCATACAACATTTTAGGGCTGGACAACATAAGGAAGTTTTTAATAAATGATGATATTGAGCAGACAGACAACGTACTGACAGACGGCAATTTAAAAGGCTTGAAAGCGGTGGTGGACGATTTGTATAACAGCAACAAAAAGGTTATCTTTACTATGGGCAAGGGGGGAGTAGGCAAAACCACTATTGCCGCCGCAATAGCAATAGGTTTGTCAGAACGGGGCAAAAATGTTCACCTAACGTCCACCGACCCTGCGCATCATTTGGATAACGTTATTTACGGTAACAACAAAATTTCTATAAGCTTTATTGATGAGGAA
>CALLXO010000221.1 GCA_937875645.1 uncultured Clostridia bacterium | reverse complement strand
GAATCTACAGCTTAAAGAATTCTACCAAGTGTTGCATTTAACTTTACAATTGAGGTTATTTTTTAAGGGCGGTTTTTTTATGGTATTGACAGAAAGCTAATTACATTAGATAAGTCAATGGTTTGTATTTATCTAAAACTGTCTGTTAGGTTAATCTGAATTGAAATGCACCCCAAAATGGAACAATTTTGGAGTGCATTTTGCATAGACTATTTTAGTTAGCTTAAATTATCTTAAAAAATACTTAAGCTTGTGGCTCAAAAGTGACGTTGATAGTTATGTTTTCACCTGCTAAATAATAGCTGCTTTCAAGCACTTGGTCACCAATTGTAAACTCATTGATCGTACGTCCTTCAAACATGCCGATATCAAGTTTTACAGCACTGTTTTTGGTTATTACGACTTGTTTGCTCGTTGTTCCGTCAGTAAAGGTCACAGTGATTTCCCATGGTTTTACCGCTGCCAGCGGGTCAAAGCCTTTAAGCGAAGTAAGTTTTTGTGATAAATCAAGGTCTTTTGTAAACCAAGCGGACTCACTGTATACGCTTACATGAGTAAGAGGTACATAGAAATTGGTTAAAGGTCCGGCTATATCTTTATCGGTAGTGCCGCCCCTAAAGTAGTTGGAAGTGCTAGAAACACCTGCATAGATAATATGTCCATTTTCTACCGTGCCGGTATAAATCAAGACAAAGTTGTCAAGTTTTGGACATCTCGTAAAGTGATCATATTTACTATATACAGTACCCGATGTACGGCTTAACAGTTGATTATTGTCTGTTTGGATAACAACAGTTTCCAAATCAGCGCAGTCAGCAAAAGCATATGCATCGATTTTTTTGGTTGTTTCGATTATTGTAACAGTTTTTAAACCGCTATTCTTAAAAGCACTATCCCCAATATTAATTACTGAGCTAAAGTCAACGTATTTCAAGTTGGTACAATTAGCAAACGCATTTTTGCCAATATCTGTCACTTTATCCATGCTGATAAACTCAAACATGCAATCTTGGAATGCAGACTCCCCTATTTTTGTAACCTGACCTATATTAACGTATTGTATATTAACGCAATTTAGGAATGCATTTGTTCCTATTTCTGTAATTTGACTTATTAATTCTACAGAATCGATATTTAAGCAGTTTGCAAATGTGTAATTGGGAATTTTGCTTCCGAATTTTGGCAATATGCTGCTTACAAATTCTGAATCAATACCGGAGAAATTAAACAGATATTGAGCAGTAAGGTTTGTTACGCCTGGGGCTTCTAAAACTTGCAAGGAAGTTGTGGAATGGAAATATCCGTTAGCCGTAATAGATGTTATCTTATTAGGCAAGTGAATTTCTTCTAGTTCCTGCGCTAACGCAAATACAGGAATGTTTTGTGTCGCATTAATAGCGCAGCTTCCGTCCTCCTCTACGAGGAACCTAACCTCTTTAAGGTTTACTGTAAAGGCAAAAGGAATATTCTTAAAGGTTGTTACAGTGCTTGGTACTTCAAACAAGCCTTCCGCATTGGCACAAAAAGCAATATGAAGGGTGGTCACATCAAAGTCGTATAATGCGCCGTTATTAACCTTGAAGGTTGTGTTTTCTGCATGAACTGTTACCTCTGTTAACTTTAAGTTAGAAAAGCTTGAGGCTATTGAGGTAGGTTGCGCCGTTGTAATACCGGATGTATGATAAACCAAGGTAGTAATAGACTTAGGAATAAACAAACTTGTTATCTTACTGTCAGCAAAAATCCTTTGAGGGAGTGTAGTTACATTGCCTTTTGCCCAATTGTCATTATCAAGCCCTGTTACCGTAGTAAGACTTATACATCCCGCAAAAGCCGCATTGCCGATGGAAGTAGCAGTATAAGAAGGCAATGTCAAATCAATTTCGGTAAGGTTTACGCAATTTTCAAAAGCACTCGTACCTATGTTAGTGGCAGAAGAAAAGTCAATACTGCTTACCCCGCTATTTTTAAAGGAGAAGTTATTGAAGTTTTGTACGTTTGATATATCGATAGTTGACAAAGATATACAGTTTTCAAACATGTAGGTAGGAAGATTAATTATAGTACCTAAATCAATTGCCGACAAGTCGTGCATTGTTTGAAACATATTGTTGCCTGTTGTGATTTCATCAACACTATTTAGCGAAACACTGCGTACACCGTTTACCACTTGAGTTATTATACCCTCTTCAACAACGTCCACGCCGTTGCCTGCGCCAAAGCAATAACTGCCAAAGGAGGTAATGTTACGTAAATCAAGGTGATATTCTGTGTTGATTTCATATGTCCCTATATGGGTGGTATCAATGTCTATCAAGGTATAAGTACCGAGAGCGTTGCCCTCTCCGTCAACATTAGGACGGGCAAACCTTATGCTCTTTAAACAATTTGCCTCTCTAAATGTATTGTTGGGCAATGCATTTACACTGTCGGGGAATATCACCGTTTCGACCATAGACTGATAAAACAGGTTGGTGGTAGTTATTTGCATACCTAAATGCGCACCAAAATCTAAGTTTTTGATTCCGCATCTGGTGAAGGTATATGCAGGGAAGGATATAAAGTGATAAGGCATTTTGATTGTTGTCAGATTTTCTGTCTCGTAAAAGTAATATGAGTTGATTGTGAGAGAACTTTGATAGTTGCCAATCACCGTTATTGACGGATCATATCCGCTCATATCAATTTCTGTCAAATTTTTCAAATAAGCAAAAGTATATTGATAAGTCTGTGTTTTACTGCCTTGAGCGAAAATAATTTTTTCGACATTAGAGAAGGCAGAAGAACTGGCAAACACATCTTTGGGCAATGATACCAAATTAATGGGTACATTATAAACAGTCATTGGTACGCCTGTCTCGATGTCTGCTCTGCCGTATGGATAAAGGACAATATTTAATATTTCATTATCTTCCGCGTCAACGTCTACTTTATAAAGCACATTTTCTATCGCTTTGAAAACTGTATTTACCTCATTCACTACCACGCCTCTTAAAGATATGCAACCTGAAAAGGCTGTCGCACTCAAATCAATGAGGGATGCCGGTAAGCTGACAGAAACAAGAGAACTGCAATTTGAAAAAGTAGTATTTCCTATTTTGATTACTTTATCGAGTGTTATTGTTTGCAAAGAAGTACACCCATTAAACTGTCCTGTTGCAGCATTAAAGTCTCCTGTGTCGGCATTAACCGCAGTAGGCAGACAGAAATATACCAAATTGCTTAAATCTGCAGAAACTAATGAAGAGCAATTCCTGAAAGCATCTTGTCCCATATAAACAATCTTTTCGAGATTGATATTTTGTAAATCCACACTGTCATAAAAAGCTTGATTTTTAATTGTTATCACACTTTCAGGAAGTGTTACTTCAACCAAACCTGATGACCTAAAAGCTTCCTGTCCTATTTCCTCAATTACAGAGTTTTCGCCAAATTCTAAATCAGTTAAGGAATAGCAACAGTAAAACGCTTTTCTGTCGATAGTAATAACAGAAGAAGTGATATTAATAGATGTCAGTCCGCTGCTAGATGTTAGTCCGCTACCTGCAAAGGCATTTTCGCCTATTACTTCAAGTCCCTGCGGAAAGGTAATTTGAGTCAAATTTTTAAGTCCTGCTTCATCAA
>CALLXO010000220.1 GCA_937875645.1 uncultured Clostridia bacterium | reverse complement strand
TATGATGCTTTTAACAAACTACATTATGGCTTTTAGCGCGATAGGCAGCGTAATATTAGGTGTTTTGTTAATGTTTATTATTATAAAGATATCGCAAAAATATTTTAGGAGACAACAAAACTCCTTAGGCGAATTAAACGGTCACATAGAGGAAATTTACGCCGGACACAACGTAGTAACAGCTTACAACGGCCAGCGAAAAGCAATGGAAAAATTTGCAAAAATAAACAATGAGCTTTATGTCAGCGCATGGAAAAGTCAATTTTTAAGCGGACTTATGCAACCGCTGATGGGATTTGTAAGCAATTTTAGTTTTGTTGTGGTATGTGTAATAGGCGGAGCATTGACCATCTCGGGATTAACTCAAATTGGCGTTATAGTCGCCTTTATGCTTTATATTAGGTATTTTACCAACCCGCTTTCGCACATAGCGCAAGCGACAACCAGCTTGCAGTCTATGGCTGCGGCAAGCGAAAGAGTTTTTGAGTTTTTGGATGCGGAAGAAATGAAAGCGGACGATGTAAAAACCGTATTAACTGACATAAAAGGCAACGTAACGTTTAAAAATGTTAAGTTTGGTTATTCCTCCGAAAAAACAGTAATAAAAGATTTTAATGCCGATATTAAAGCGGGGCAAAAAGTAGCTATTGTAGGCCCTACCGGAGCAGGGAAAACAACCATTGTTAATTTGCTTATGCGTTTTTATGAATTAGACGAGGGGCAAATTTTAGTGGACGGCGTACCGCTTACCCACTTGACACGTTTTAACGTGCATAGCTTATTTGGTATGGTACTGCAAGACACTTGGGTTTTTGAAGGGACAATATTAGAAAACGTGCGGTACGGAAAAAACAATGTATCTGACGAAGAAGTATTTTCCGCCTTAAAGGCTGTAGGCTTGCACCATTTTATTATGACTTTGCCTGATAATTACCATGCAATTTTAGACGACAAAGCAGGACTGTCCTCCGGACAAAAGCAGCTTTTGACAATAGCTCGGGCAATGATAGAAAACGCACCTATGCTAATTTTAGACGAAGCAACCAGCAACGTTGACACCCGCACAGAAATAATCACTCAGCAGGCAATGGATAAATTAATGAAAGGCCGCACTTCTTTTATTATTGCGCACCGACTGTCCACAATAAAAAACGCTGATCTTATATTGGTTATGAAGGAAGGCGATATTATCGAAAAAGGTACACACAAACAATTGCTAAAAGACAACGGCTTTTATGCCGAACTGTATAACAGCCAGTTTACGATGTGATAGGATACAGCTTTACAATTGATGTATACCAAAACTGTCAAATTAAAAAAATACCTTTGCTTTTTCACCACAAAAAACAGCCCCGTTTTGGGGCTGTAAGTTTTTAGGTAATTTTGCTAACATTAAGGTGTTTCGGTTTTGTTTGCTGTTACGCTGATTTTTACAACGTTTTCGGCTTCCGTTTGATTATCGCCGTTTATCACAACGGAATATCCGTCAATGTCATGGCTACTGCTTTTTGCGCTGTCAAACACGTATGCACTCTTTGTATCGTCCCAAACCAGTTCAATTGTGTCGCCGGAATTGTCCACTAATACAATGCCTACGTTTTTGTCTGCTTCTACCGTTATGATATAACTTTCCGCCGTATTATTGACAGCTATATCCACTTTTTTTGAAGCTCCGTCCAAAACTACATTTTTTTGAGTAAGGTCGCCTTCTACCTCAATTGTGGTTAATGTAGGAGTAATAAAATCATCGGGATAGAATGCTGTGCCGTTATTTATTAATACAATAGCCGACGTTAAACAAAACATAAGCAAAAACGAACAAATTATAGCCAAAAACAGCTTATTACGCTTAACAACACTCATATGATTTACCTCCTATTTTACTTTACATGTTATTATAACATATAAAACACATAATGCAAACAATTTTACATACCTTTTTAATATTTTATGAAAATTATGTTATTTTTGACAATTGTGCTTTTTTATGGTTTTTTTGGCAGTTTTTTGTAAAGATATTTGTTTAATTAGCTTATTCTGCCATTATTTTAATAATTTCCTTATCTGTTTCCTTCATGCCTTTTTTTGCCAACCTGCCTACATTTGCTATCGTTTTATCCACGCCCTTTGTAATTATGCCTTCGCCGCCCAAAAACTCCTGACCATTTAGATACATTTGATATCCGAGTAGCCCCACAAAAACCGATGCCGCTATTTTGCCCGCACAACTTGGCTTTGCGCCGTCGCATATTATGCCGCTTGCTATTGCAAGAGCGTTGACAGCAGTATGCGCTATTGCATCGTATCTGCCGCCGTTAAGATATGCTATTCCGCATGCCGCACCTACTCCTGCGCTCACCGCACCGCAAAAAGCGCTTAACTTGCCGATGCCTGTTTTTTGATGTATTGTCATGAGGTTGCTAATTAACAAAGCGCGCAGCAACGTCTCTCTATCGCTGTTTAAGTATTGAGAATATCTAATAACCGGAACGCTTGCGGTAATACCTTGATTGCCGCTGCCGGAAACTATTACAACAGGCATACAGCAACCGCTCATTCGCGCATCGCTGCCTGCTGCCGCTGCCGCAATGACCTTGTTGTTTATGTCGCAATTGTTTTCCGAAATAATTTTGCCTATTTTTGCGCCCCAATTATTCTTTAAACCCTCTTCGCTTATTGCCATATTAAGTTCTATTTGACGGTTCAGCGCAAAACTAACGTTGTTTAAGTCAACGCAATCAGCGTAGTTCACAATATCTGCAACTTCGAGGTAGGAATAAAGTTTATCTTTTTCGCAAAGTTGCTGATTGTTACTAGGTTTAAAAATTGTTTTGCCGTTGAGGGTAATTTCCGTAATGTTTGTATGGTTGTCCTCTAAGGTGACGCTTACTTCCCTTTCCCCCGCTTTTGCATAAACGTTGATATAAAAAATTTTGGGGCTTTCGCTGGCTATTACTTTAATTTTTCCTTCGTCAATAAAATTTTTTATTTCCCCTTTATTTTCTTTTTTTATGGCGGACAGCACTTCTAACTTTTTGTCAGCGTCGCCAAACAAAATACCTGCCGCCGCCGCACTGCTTATCCCCTTAAGTCCATCGGTGTTGGGGACAACTACGCTTTTGGTGTTTTTAATTATATTGCCGCACACTTCCACAACAACGCTTTGAGGCACCGCATTTAAAACTTGTCTTGCTTTTGCCGCAACAAATGCTATTGCTATCGGTTCGGTACAACCTAAAGCGACTATTAGTTCGCTGTTTATTATTTGCGAATAAATATCGTATTTGATATTGTGCTTGTCCATACTTTTTAATTTTACCATTATGTATATTTGTCGTCAAATAATTAGCACTATTTGGTATCACATAACCTTGCAATTGTGTTGGATATATATTGATAAAAAAATAACTATATGATAAAAGATTAAAACCACTTGTTTTTTATGTCTAAATGGTTTACAATTATTAAGCATAGGGTTAATATTATAATGCGCCCTGTTTTTCCGAGGAAATATGAAGGAACTTATTAACAGTATTTTAAAAGCAGAGACAGAAGCCGAAAGCATGATTAACAAAGCCAAAGCGGATGCTGATTTAATTGAACAACAAACTAATATCCAAGTTCAACAAATAAGAGATTCCGTTGCTAAAGACGTCAAAAACGCCCGCCGCGATGCCGCTTCTAAAATCAATGAGGACGCGCAAAATTTGTACAACAAAAGATTAAATGCCGCCAATAGCCAAGGACAAGCTCTGTTAGAGAAAGCCCTGGCAAAGATGGACGAAGTATCAGATTTTATTATTGCGAGGGTTATTGATGGCAATAGCTGAAATGACAAGACTTCAGCTCATAGGTCTTTCGTATGAGCGGGAAAAATTATTAAATGCTCTTGCCGATACGGGTGCAGCCCATATAAAAAGTGCGGAAAAAGAGACAAGCACTGCGGAAAATAATACCGTAGTCAGTCTGTCCGAAAAAATTGCCCATTTAAACAAAACTATTCAATATATAAGTGATATTTCCCGCAAAAACGAAATTGATTTACCCAAAGACGATTTAATAGATATTTCCTTTTCTGATTTTATTTCAATAGATAAATACGCTCAAAATATAGAAGGCATCTGCATCGAAGTAGACAACCTTAGCGAAAAACTTAGTCAAAACAATCAAGAAAAAAGCAAACTTCTTTTAAGCACAAATCAGGTGCGACAATATCTTAACGTTGACGTGCCTTTTTCTGCTATTAAAAGCACCAAAAGGATAAAATTCTTTTTAGGCGTTTTAAGTAGCGATGGATTTAATAAATTAGATGCTTTTATAAATTAAGAATGTCCCTTTAGCGTATTGAAGCAATGCGGCTCGGGCGAAAAGGGTATAGTCGTTTTTGTTGCCAGTCACGTTTCAGAGGGCGATAAGATAAGCGAAAAACTTGGGGAACTCAGCTTTACACACTGTCCTTTTGATTATGAAATTACTGCCGCACAAAAAGTTAGCCAATTAGAAGCTACTATCACGGATATAATAAAGGAAGATGACATTCTCACAAAAAAAATATGCGGTTATGCGGGCGAAATAAGCAAACTAAAAGTTTATGCCGACAGATTGCATTTTGAAAAGCAAAAACAGGAGTATAGCACTGAGTTCAAAAAAACTGCAACAACATTCACTCTCGAAGCTTTTGTGCCCATTGTTGCTAAAACCGCCGTGGAGGAAAAGTTGCTTAAAGCGAGCAACGCACTTTATTTCACTTTTGAGGAAATTTCTGAAGAAGACTCTCCCCCCACTCTTATGGAAAATAACAAACTGGTAAAACAGTTTGAATTTGTCACAAATATGTATTCGCCCCCAATGTATAAGGAATTTGACCCTAACACTATCGTGGCTTTCTTTTTCAGCTTGTTTTTTGGCTTTATTATGGCAGATATGGGCTACGGCATTTTGCTTACTCTGTGTCTGCTCTTTGCAAGAAAGATGAAGCGTGATAGCGGCACCCGCCGACTGCTTTATATTATCGGCGTGGGGGGTATATTTGCTTTTATTTTTGGCGTTTTATTTGGCGGATTCTTTGGGCTTTCTCGTGCGGACGGCTTAAATTGGTTGCCTAAAGCAGTTTTCCCCGACCCTGTTGTCAATAGTCAAGAAGTGCTTTTGTATGCTCTGATGTTTGGCGCAGTGCACCTTATGTTTGGTTATATCTCCAAGGGATTGACCATGATAAAACAAAAGCAAGTATGGGACGGTATTTGGGACGGCTTTGTATGGGCGTTTTTCTTTGTAGGTCTCCTTATTCTCTTCCCGTATATTGCTCAATCAATATTCGATATTAAATTATTTGGCGGGTTTGAATCGCCAGCTTTGCTCAACAATATCGGTTTTGGCATTTGCGGCGGAGTGATTGCAGTAGAGTTTTTTGTCAGCGGACGGCACTCTAAAGGATTAGGCAAACCCGTAAAAGGTTTTGTCTCCCTTTACGGTTTAATAAACGTTTTTGCCGATTTACTTTCCTACGCAAGGTTATACGGACTTATGCTTTCCGGCGCTATGATAGCAAATATCGTAAGCACAATGAGCTTGCAACTTGCTTCAAGCGGCGTTGCAGGCACAATCGGCGCAGTAATTATACTTGTAGTGGGTCACGGCTTTAACCTTGCCATGGGCGGTTTGGGTGCTTATATCCATGACGCACGCTTGCAGTTTATCGAATATTTCGGGAAGTTTTATGAAGGCGAGGGCGAATTATTTAGTCCTATCGGCAGCAATTTGCATTATACGCTGCTTATCCCCTCTAAGGACGCCGTTAAGGATAATGCGTAATGCGGAAAATCTCTGCTTATTTAATTAGGCAAAAAAATATATCAAATATCCGTTTTTACGGAGGGACATAATCAATATTATGGAGGAATTTCTATGTTGTCATTTCTTTTAGAAGGCGAAGCTATAATTGCTGCAAACCTTGCGCCTGTTATCGGTGGTATCGGTGTTGCTTTATGCGTGCTGCTGTGCGGACTGGGTAGCGCTATCGGGTTACGAATCACCGGAACTACAGCGGCAGCAGTATTGACGGAACAACCCAAGAAAAACGGTTCTGTCATGATTCTATCTGTCTTGCCTTCTACACAAGGTCTTTACGGTTTTGTTTTGGGGCTTATCAGCTACACAAAAATAAGTCAACTTACCGGTACGCAAGGCTGGGAAATGTTTATAGCTTGTTTGCCTCTTGCTATTGTCGGTATGCTTTCTGCAATTATTCAAGGTAAGACTGCCGTAGGCGGATTAAAAGCTTTGGCAAAAAGCGACTTGACGTCGGGCAAGTTGATACTTTACCCCGCCATGGTCGAAACGTATGCCATTTTGGCATTGGTTGTCAGTATTTTGATGACGCAAAATATCGTAGTTTAACGGAAAAACAAAATGTCAGAAAACGGGTTGATAGAAAGAATATTATCCGATGCTAAAGCTTTAGCCCAATCTATTATTGATAAAGCAAGGACGGAGTCGGGGGAAGCGATTATATCCGAAAAAAACAAAGCATTGGAAATTAGGCAAAAAAACGATGTAATGCTAAAACAGGAAGCGGATAAAATTATCGCGCGTAAAGCTACTGTTGCGGAAATTGACGCCAAAAAAGCGCTACTTGCCGCCAAAGTGCAATGCGTTGATTTGGCATTTAAAAAAGCAAAAGACAAGCTTTGTGCTTTAGACAAAAAAGCTTATACACAGCTTATATTAAAGCTTATCCGTCTTTATGCAGAGGAAAATGACGTTATTCTTTTAAGCGAAAAAAACAATGTCGACTTAAAAGCGTTGAAGGAAGATACAACCTTTATTAATAAGAAACTGTCCCTCGCCAACAACTTTGGTGACTTTAGCGGCGGTTTGATTTTAAAAGGGAAAAATTACGACAAAAACTTGACCTTTGAAACGCTTTTATCAGCAAAAAAATCAGTTACAAAAAGAAGTACTAAATAGGTTGTTACAAATATGAGCGATGCAATTTTTGCCGGTGTTTTGGCGATATCTTATCAGTCAAAGCTTATCGGTAAAGACAGATACAACAGAATGCTTGACAGCTCAAGCGGAATTTCGGCATTCAAAATAGCGCAGGAAGCTAATTTTGGGTTAGGAGCAAGCAATTTAAAGGCGGCGTCGGCAAAGGAAACCAACGCTCTGATTGATTTTATCAAAAATCAATGCCCTTTTGTTCAAATTAAAGAGTATTTTTTAAGTCAATATGATTTTTTAAATGCTGAAGCGCTGGTTAAAAGCAAGTACTTAAAATTAGATTGGTCAAACCTTGTTAGCAATTACGGATTAATTGACGTCAACTCTCTTGCGCAAAATATAAAAGACGATGACTATGAGCAGCTTTATCCTTCCCTTAAAATGGCTTTAGAAAATGCGGATAAAATGTTTGTGGAAGGAACTGCCGAACCAATATTTGATAAAAGCAGTAAAGATGCCGCTACTAAAAGTTACTCTTTCCGAAAAAATAGACCTGATCAACCTTATAGCAGCCTTTAGAGCAAAGGGTGACGATGCTCTCAAAAAGGAAATGTTTATAAGCGGCGGAAAATTAAGTTTGCAGCGCATAAACGAAATTGTAAACATGGGATACGAAACCGTCAAAAATGAGTTTATGTTTAGCGAGAAGCGCGATTTTTACGAAAAAATCTTTTTCGATGCTAAAGAGGGACGGCCGCTGATTTCAAGCGAAAACGAGTTGGACAGCTTTTTACTAAAAAGACTTAAGGAAGACAGATTCGATTTAGACAACGAAAAAGAATTCTTGTTGTATTGTTTATACAAACAAAATGAAATAAAAAACGTCAATATCATTGTTGTGGGACTAAACAGCGGCTTAAACAAGGCGCAGATAAGCGAAAGACTGAGGGAATGTTATGAAAACTAATTTAGCTTTAATGGGCGACAGCGAAAGCATTATGTGCTTTAAGGCTGCAGGCGTGGATACCTTTGGGGTCACTGCTTCTGACGCAGTAGATACGTTACGAAGGCTTGCAAAAAGCTATAAAGTTATTTTTGTTATCGACACCTTTGCAGAGATTACAGCGGACACAATAAAGAGATTTGACGACGAAACTTATCCTATTATCATAACGCTACCTAGTAAGGACGGAAGTAACGGTAGCGGAAACAAATTATTGAAAAAACTGAGCGAAAAGGCTTTGGGCGTAGATATTATAAGCAAAGAGGACAAATAAAATGCAAGGCAAAATCATAAAAGTGTCTGGACCGCTGATAGTAGCGGAAAATATGGCGGACTGTAAAATGTACGACGTTGTACGTGTCAGCGAAACCGGCTTGATAGGCGAAATAATCGAACTTAGAGGAGACAGAGCGAGTATTCAAGTCTATGAAGAAACAAGCGGATTAGGCGTAGGCGAAACGGTGACCACTACCAATTCACCGTTAAGCGTGGAGCTTGCTCCCGGTCTCATCGAAGGTATATTTGACGGTATTCAACGTCCGCTAACCACTTTAAAAGATAATTACGGCGATAGGATACGCCGCGGCGTAAAGGTAAACAGTTTGGATCACGAAAAACTGTGGCATTTTAAGCCTTGTATTAATGTTGGCGAAATGGTAAGCGAAGGAGATATTTTAGGTACGGTGGAGGAAACTTCCATTGTTACACACAAAATATTAGTACCGTTAGGGATAAACGGTCGCTTAACGGAAATTTACGAAGGCGATTTTAATATAGACCAAACAATAGCAAAAATTGCAACTGACGAAAAAACCTTAGACATATGTATGTTGCAACGTTGGCCGGTGCGCAAAGGCCGTCCATACAAGCAAAAACTTCCCCCGTATGAACCTATGGTAACGGGACAAAGAGTTATTGATACGCTTTTCCCTGTGGCACGGGGCGGCGTCGCTGCAGTACCGGGACCTTTTGGAAGCGGAAAAACTGTTGTTCAGCACCAGCTTGCTAAATGGGCAGATGCGGAAATTATTGTATATGTAGGCTGCGGCGAACGCGGAAACGAAATGACAGACGTTTTAAACGAATTCCCCCAGCTACGTGACCCCACAACAGGCGAGCCGCTTATGAAGCGTACTGTTTTAATAGCAAACACTTCTGACATGCCTGTTGCGGCAAGAGAAGCGTCCATTTATACCGGTATTACCATAGCGGAATATTTTAGAGATATGGGTTATAACGTAGCTATTATGGCGGACAGTACTTCTCGTTGGGCGGAAGCATTAAGAGAAATGAGCGGAAGGTTAGAGGAAATGCCGGGTGAGGAAGGTTATCCCGCATATTTAAGTAGCCGCTTGGCAGAATATTACGAGAGAGCAGGCATTGTTAAGGTTTTAGGTAAAGAGGACAGACAAGGTAGCATAACTGCAATTGGCGCAGTTTCCCCACAGGGGGGCGACTTGTCTGAGCCGGTCAGTCAAGCAACACTGCGTATAGTAAAGGTGTTTTGGGGATTGTCGGCACAATTAGCATACCGCAGGCACTTTCCCGCTATTGACTGGATGATAAGTTACAGCTTGTATGCCGACAATATGAAGGAATGGTTTAACGAAAACATTGCTCCCGATTACAGCGAGCTAAGACAATTTATCAATAATATTTTGCAAGAAGAATCAGAGCTGGAGGAAATTGTTCGTCTTATCGGTATGGATGCCTTATCAAATAACGACAGGCTGACTATGGAAACGGCAAAAATAATCAGAGAGGACTATTTGCACCAAAACGCTTTTCACGAGGTAGATACTTATACCTCGCTAAATAAGCAGTATAAGATGGTTAAAATAATTCGTCACTTTGATAATGAAGCACGCAATGCGCTAAAAGACTATGCCGATTTAGAGGAAATTTTAAATCTACCTTGTAAGGAAAAGATCGGCAGAGCAAAATATGTCACAGAGGATAATTTATCAGCTTTAGATGATATCATTAACGAAATAACAAGCCAAATAAGGGCGCTGACCCGCGGAGATGTAACTTATGATTAAAGAATATAAAACCATTAAGGAAGTCGTCGGTCCGTTGATGTTAGTTGAGGGCGTGACAGAGGTAAAGTATAACGAGCTTGTACAAATTGTACAAAAAAACGGACAAACACGTGCAGGCAAGGTGCTGGAAGTAAACGGCGACAGAGCGTTGGTACAGCTTTTTGAAAGTAGCCAAGGGTTAGAAATTTCAACAAGTAAAGCCTGCTTTTTAGGCAAAAGCTTAGAGCTTGCCGTATCGGAAGATATGTTAGGCAGAGTTTTTGACGGCATGGGACGTCCACGTGACGGCGGAGAGCCTTTAATTGCGGAAAAATACCTTGACATAAACGGCGAACCTATAAACCCCGCAGCAAGAGATTATCCCAATCAGTTTATCCAAACAGGCATATCGGCAATTGATGGTCTAAACACTTTGGTTAGAGGACAAAAGCTTCCCGTCTTTAGTATGAGCGGTTTGCCGCATGCTCAGTTGGCGGCACAAATTGCCCGTCAAGCAAAAGTATTGGGCAGTGACGAAAAGTTCGCCGTTGTTTTTGGCGCAATAGGTATTACCTTTGAGGAAGCAAATTATTTTATCAGCGATTTCCGCAAAACGGGTGCAATTGAGCGTACTGTGCTGTTTACCAATTTAGCCAACGATCCTGCAATTGAGCGTATCGCAACGCCGCGTATGGCGCTTACCTGTGCCGAATATTTGGCGTTCGAAAAAGACATGCACGTTTTAGTTATCTTGACGGACATTACCAACTATGCCGAAGCACAACGAGAAGTTTCCGCTGCCCGAAAGGAAATACCTGGGCGCAGAGGATATCCGGGATATTTATATACCGACTTAGCTACTATTTATGAGCGTGCAGGACGTATCAGGGGCAAAAAAGGCAGTATTACGCAAATTCCTATATTGACTATGCCCGAAGACGACAAGACGCACCCTATCCCTGACCTAACAGGTTATATTACCGAAGGACAAATCATTTTGTCGAGGGAACTATATAAAAGAGGCATAACCCCCCCTATCGATGTTCTACCCAGTCTTTCCCGCTTAAAAGATAAGGGCATAGGTAAAGACAAAACACGTGAGGACCATGCCGACACCATGAACCAGCTCTTTGCGGCATATGCAAGAGGTAAGGAAGCAAAAGAGCTTGCAGCAATTTTAGGCGATGCGGCTTTAAGCAACACGGACAAGATATTTTCTGCCTTTGCCGCAGAGTTTGAAGACAGATATGTTTCGCAAGGATTCGAAGCAAACCGCACCATTGACGAAACGTTAGACCTTGGTTGGCAATTACTTAAACTGTTACCGCGCGCCGAGTTAAAGAGGATAAAAGAGGAATATCTCGTTAAGTATTTTGATAAAAAGACGGACAAATAAAAATGGCAAGATTAAACGTTAACCCCACTCGAATGGAGCTTAAACGTCTTAAAGGGCGTTTAAAAACCGCTGTAAGAGGACACAAGCTGTTAAAAGACAAGTCGGATGAAATGATAAGGGAGGGAAAATAAACAACTCCGCACCCAAGTTGAGGAGGAGGTCGCTGCTGTTTTTAAAAGCTTTGCTTTGGTAAGCGGCACTACTTCTGATGCTCTTTTAAACTTGGTTTTTAGCATGCCGTCCACACAAATTGACGTGGAAACAGGATATGTAAGCATTATGGGAGTGGAGGCGCCTAAACTTATGGTGACAACGCACAAGAGCCGCTATGATTATCCCTATTCCTTTACCAGCATTACCAGCGAAGCGGATTACAGCATAAAACAAGTAAATGTTTTGATAGAAAAACTGCTGCGTTTAGCAGAGATAGAAAAATCTAATCGCATGCTTGCCACAGAGATAGAAAGAAACAAAAGGCGTGTCAACGCGTTGGAACATGTTTTGATACCGCAATTGGAAGAAACTATAAAGTATATTACCATTAAGTTAGACGAAAACGAACGCAGTAATATAGTACGTATGATGAAAGTTAAATCTCTTATCACTCAGGAATAACTAATTCTTCCAACAAAAAATAACCATCTGTTTGCAAGTTTAATCGTAAGTTTAAAATCACGTAAGTTGGAAAACATTCACAAAATCACTTTAAAACCAATATTTTTACAAAAATTTACCCGCCAAAAGGGAGTTCAACTTAGGGATTTACGAAAACAAGTAAATTTTTGACCGACTCT
>CALLXO010000219.1 GCA_937875645.1 uncultured Clostridia bacterium | reverse complement strand
TGCTTAAAAATATATCTATGCAGTTGTCTCTATCTGCTCTTCCCAAATTTTCCAAAAAGTTTAATCCCATTACTTTTTCGTGCTGGCGCAAATGCCATAAATCAGCTTTATTGCCCGCCAAACGTGTACAATGAATACGAGACTGTTGTCCCGCTCCCACTCCTATTGCCTGTCCATCCTTAGCAAAACACACGCTGTTTGACTGCGTATATTTTAATGTAATTAAAGCGATAAGTAAATCGGTTTTTGCACTGTCGGGTAAATTTTTATTTTTTGATACTATATTTGTCAAAACGCTGTTGTCCAACTTAATTTCGTTTCGTGCCTGCTCAAACGAAATACCAAAAACTTGTTTTGTTTCTGTCGCATCAGGAAGGTAATTTTCGTCCATTTGCAACACAACATAATTGCCCTTCTTTTTTTGCGACAATATTTTTAATGCTTCTTCGGTAAAACTAGGCGCAATTATGCCGTCACTCACTTCACGCTTTATAATATTTGCCGTGACTGAGTCGCAAGTATCGCTTAATGCAATAAAGTCCCCGAAACTGCTCATTCTGTCCGTCCCTCTTGCTCTTGCATAAGCGCAAGCGATAGGACTGTCGTCAATGCCTTGTATGTCTTCAACAAAATATATCTTTTTTAATGTGTCGGAAAGCTTTTTGCCCACTGCCGCTGAAGTGGGGCTGACATGCTTAAAACTTGTAGCGCTTACCATACCTGTTGCGGCTTTTAGCTCTCTGACTAGTTGCCAACTGTTAAAAGCGTCCATTAGGTTAATATACCCCGGGCGTCCGTTAAGCACTTTGATAGGTAAGTTACCGCCCTTTGCCATATAAATTTTTGCAGGTTTTTGATTGGGGTTGCACCCGTACTTTAATTCTAACTCTTTCATTATTCTTCCTTAAACTTTCAATTGCGTTGTTATATTGCTTTTGCCGTATTTTTCTATCAACGGTTTTATGCTTTCCCTTAAAAACTCCTCTGTTTGGCTTACACTTCTTCCGATGTGTTTGTTAGCGTCAAGGAGTGAATAAACTTCCTCCTTAGTCATTTTAAAGGCAGGGTCAGCGATAACTAATTCTATCAAATTATTTTTGCCCCCTTCCTTAATTATCTTTGCCGCCGTAATGCTATATTCTCTTAACCTTTCGTGCAACTCCTGACGATTGCCGCCGCGTTTTACACTTTCCATCAAAATATTTTCTGTCGCCATAAAGGGCAGTTTTTCATTAACACGTTTTGCTATAACTTTTTCATAAACAACAAGTCCGTCGGACACATTGATATAAATATTAAGGATAGCGTCCACTGCCAAAAACGCTTCTGCCACACTTATCCGCTTGTTTGCGCTGTCATCGAGGGTACGCTCAAACCACTGATTGCTTGCCGTAATTGCAGGATTTAAACTGTCGACAATTACATAACGTGCCAAAGCGCAAATGCGCTCGCATCTCATGGGATTGCGTTTATAAGGCATTGCACTGCTGCCAATTTGATTGCTCTCAAAAGGCTCTTCAACTTCCTCAAAGCTGCTTAATATCCTTATGTCGTTGGCGAATTTATGCGCACTTTGCGCAAAACCGCTGAGTGTCGCCAAAAAGAAAGCATCAATTTTGCGGGAATATGTTTGTCCCGATATATTAAAGCAAGAATCAAAGCCCATTTGATCGGCAATAAGCTCTTCAAGTTTTTTTACTTTTTGCTCATCATTATCAAACAACTCCATAAAGCTTGCCTGCGTGCCTGTAGTGCCTTTGCTACCTAATAACTGCAAATTACTTAATCTATACTCTAATTCCCTTATGTCCATTGCCAATTCGTTAAGCCACAGACAAGCACGCTTGCCTACAGTAGTCAACTGTGCAGGTTGAAGGTGCGTATATGCTAAACAGGCTAAAAACTTATACTTGTCGGCAAACTCAGCAAGATTTTTTAATACTTGACCCGCTTTAGAAAGTATTATTTTGCTGCCTTCACGCAAAGCTATTATGTCGGTGTTGTCGCCCACATAACAACTTGTAGCTCCTAAATGAATAATGCCCTCAGCATCAGGACACTGTTTGCCGTATGCGTAAACATGACTCATGACGTCATGGCGCACAAGTTTTTCCCGCTCCTCTGCCACTTGATAATTAATATCGTAAATATGACTTTCCAACTGATTTATTTGCTTTTCTGTAATATTAAGCCCCAATTGTTTTTCTGCTTTTGCCAACGCCACCCAAAGTTTGCGCCATGTGCTAAACTTAAAGTCGTCGCTGAATATATACTGCATTTCATCGCTGGCGTAACGTGTGGATAATGGGGAAATATATTTTTTATGTTCTTCCATATTTTCCTTTTTACGTCTTAATAAACGTTTTACTTATTTTTATTAATAATTACTTCGTCATAATTTTTTGTTGTCAAATGGGTATAACGCACATAAAGGCTGACCTTGTTGTCTGTGTTTAAACTTTGCCAAATATTGTCAGCAAAGGTATTTATTTTTTCGCCAATTGCTACTTTTAAAGGCTCTCCTGTAAAAGAAGGCAGCGGCATTCCGTCACCGTTATATGTACTGATAAAATGCCCCATACCGTTAACGCTGGCATACTCAAAAGTAAAACGGTTGCAGCCGCTCCCCTCTTTGTCTGCCGCTTTTAATATGCTCAAAGCATAATTAAACTCCTTTTCCTCGTCACAAATACAGCTTATTCGCGGGGTAAAATTTGGAGAATCCGGCTCAAAACAGCGTGTGCTTAATGCTTTTGTAAAGGTTTCGCCTCTGCTCAAACAATCAAAAATTGTATCTGTTTGGTCGCCGTTTGTAACTATTAAATACTGTTTAAACTTTTTAACTGGTGAATAAATAATAAGAGAGGGGTCGGTTAATTTTGATGGGTCAAAAGCGTTGATAACAATACCCTCTTGACTACTTTTAAAAACTCTGTTGCGGCTGTTAGCGCTACGTCCCATAATAAAATACGCTACAACACCGTATTTTCCGCTGGGGCTTTTGCCTGCAACAATGCCTCTGCCCGGATAGCTGTTATTATTTAATAATATTGACAAATCTTTAACTTCACTCATAATCTTTACTCTATATTTCGCCCTTTATAATTTTTTTGCTAATAATTTCCATTGCTTGCGGCAATATTATCCATTCAGCTTCCTTCATAACACGTTGCTGTAAGCTTTCCGCCGTATCAGATGCATTAACCTTAACTTGCTTTTGCAAAATAATATCTCCGCCGTCTACAATATCGCTGACAAAATGCACCGTTGCGCCTGTGACTGTTTCTTTAGCAGCTAGCACTGCTTCGTGAACTTTTAACCCGTAAAAGCCGTTTCCGCAAAACTTAGGGATAAGAGAAGGATGCACATTTATTATTCTGTTTTTATATGTATCGCAAAAATCCTTTGACAGTACGCACAAAAACCCTGCCAAAACGATAAGGTCTGTTTTTTTATCAATTAGTACCCTTTTTATGCGCTCTTCAAAGTCACTTACTGTTAGTTTTTCGCCCCTTTTGTCAATGGCTATTGCGTCTATACCGGCGTTTTTTGCACGGATAAGCGCATATGCGTTAGGATTATTAGAAATTACAACGCTGACAACGGCTCTTGTTATCACTCCGTTGTTAATTGCATCCAAAATCGCCTGAAGGTTTGTACCCCCTCCGCTAACCAGCATCGCAACATTGACTTTGCGCTCTAACACAAAACAACTCCTTCGTCGCCCTTTTTAATGACGCCAATAACGTAAGGCTCTTCTCCTTGCTCTTTTAGCACTCTTAAAGCATTGCTTTCCTCCTCTTTACTGACAACAATACTCATGCCTACACCCATATTAAAAGTGTTAAACATATCATGCTCGCTTATTTTGCCTTTTTTTGCAATAAGCTTAAATATCGGCAATATATCAATTGCGCTTTTGTCAATATAAGCGCATAAACCATTCTTTAAACTGCGGGGAATATTTTCGTAAAAACCGCCGCCTGTTATGTGACTGATACCCTTAACCTCTACTTTTTCCAGCAGTGTAAGGATTGGCTTAACGTAAATGCGGGTAGGCATTAAAAGTGTTTCGCCAAGACTTTTGCCGTTAAGCTCTACCATCGGCTTTTTTAAATCTGTTTTTTCGATATCAAAAACTTTGCGCACCAAACTAAAGCCGTTGCTGTGTACGCCGCTGCTTTTTAATGCAATAATTACGTCCCCTTCCTGCATTTTGTTTTTGTCAATTATTTTATCCCTGTCTACAATACCCACACAAAATCCTGCTAAGTCATATTCGTTTTCGGGATAAAAACCCGGCATCTCCGCCGTTTCGCCGCCTACAAGCGCACATGCGCTCATTATACATCCGTCGCATACGCCCTTTACTATATCAGCGACTTTATCGGGTATATTTTTGCCTAAAGCTATATAATCAAGGAAAAACAGCGGTTTAGCGCCACTGCACACAACGTCATTAGCGCACATTGCCACACAATCAATGCCTATAGTATCATGCTTGTCCATGATAAAAGCAATTTTTAATTTTGTCCCCACTCCGTCTGTGCCGCTTACCAAGACGGGATTTTTTATGCCCTCAAGGTTAAGAGCATACATTCCACTAAACCCTCCGACGTCACCCAATACACCTTCCGTTAACGTCTTTTTTATATGACCTTTCATGAGTTCAATTGCCTTGTAGCCTGCTACAATATCCACACCTGCTTTTTTATAGCTGTCGCTGTAACTCTTCATATTTTCTCCTTTACTTTTGCCAATTTACTGTTTAACGTTCAAGACGTGTTTTGTCGGCGTTTTCAGGTATTTGCGTACAATATTTTCCGTCAAAACAACCTGTGCAAAATCCCTCGTTGGGCATGCCGTCAGGCAGACTGGTAACAGAATCTAAACTATCTACGCCAATAATATCCCCTATCTCTTTTACGCTGTGACGACAAGCGATAAGATTTTTTTGACTGTCTATGTCAGTACCGTAAAAACATGGATGTTTAAAGGGCGGAGAAGAAATTCGCAAATGCACTTCCGTTGCGCCCGCTTCTCGAAGTAGCTTAACAACAGGCGCGCTGGTAGTACCTCTCACTATGCTGTCATCCACCATTACAATTTTTTTGCCTTTAACTGCTCTGCTTACCGCATTTAGCTTTATTTTTACCATAGTGTCCCGTGTGGTTTGCTTCGGCGCGATAAAGGTACGTCCTATATACTTATTTTTAATAATGCCAATTCCATAAGGAATGCCGGAAGCACGGCTATATCCTATTGCCGCATCTATACCGCTGTCTGGCACTCCAATGACAATATCTGCTTCTATCGGATGCTGTTTTGCTAAAAATTCACCCGCTCTCACTCGTGCGCCGTGCACGCTATGCCCTTCAATCACGCTGTCGGGGCGGGCAAAATAGATATACTCAAAAATACAAAGCTGACGCCGTACTTTGTCCACGTGATCAAGTATGCTGCTTACGCCTGACTCGCTAAAAGTTACAATTTCTCCCGGTTTTATGTCTCTTATAAATTCAGCGCCCACAGCATCTAAAGCGCAACTTTCGCTTGCTACTATATATACTCCCTCTTTTGTTATGCCAAAACACAGCGGTCTAAAACCGTTGGGGTCTCTAACAGCCAAAAGCTTAGTTTGCGTCATAAGCACAAGACTGTATGCACCCTTTAATTTGTCCATGGATATACTCACCGATTGTTCTATCGTAGAGCTGTTTAATCTCTCTTTTGTAATAACGTAGCTAATTACCTCCGTGTCGGTGGAAGTATGAAAAATACTGCCGCTTAGCTCTAACTCTTTGCGTAGTGCTAACGAATTTACTAAATTTCCGTTGTGTGCTAATGCCATGCGTCCTTTAATATGGTTTATAGTAATAGGCTGACAGTTTTGTCTTCCGCTACCCCCTGTTGTACCGTAGCGCACATGTCCCACCGCCATATTGCCATTACCTAAATTTTCTAAAATAGAAGGCGAAAACACATCGTGAACAATGCCGTTGTCCTTATGCTCCTTAAAATTTCCCTTTTCGTTTACAACAATGCCGCAGGACTCCTGTCCTCGGTGTTGCAACGCAAACAGCCCTAAATATGTCGTTGCGGATAGATTGGCAGTTTTTGGAGAGTATGCGCCGAAAACGCCGCATTCTTCGTGAATTTCGCTCATTTTTACCTCTTTTTTATTACTGATTTTGCCCAATAAGGCGTTTAAGAATTTCGCGGTATGCATCTTCCACTCCGCCTAAATCACGGCGGAAACGGTCTTTATCTAATTTTTCATTTGTGGTACTATCCCAAAAACGGCAGGTATCAGGAGAAATTTCATCGGCTAAAATAACCGTGCCGTCCTCTAACCTTCCAAATTCTAATTTAAAGTCAATTAATGTTATGTTGCTCTTTGCAAGATAATCAGACAAAATATCATTGATTTTAAAGCTGTATTCTGCAATAATCTTCATTTCCTCTTTTGTAGCCCATTTTAAAGCCTCAATATGATATTCGTTAACCATGGGGTCGCCTAATTCGTCATTTTTATAGCAATATTCCAAAACGGTGGAGGAAAGCTTTGTGCCTTCACTCAAACCCACCCGCTTAGCTAAACTGCCGGCGGCAATATTGCGCACTATTACTTCTATCGGAATTATTTCAACACGTTTTACGGCGGTTTCTTGAGCGTTGAGCTCTTGCACAAAATGAGTGGGAATACCGTTTTTTTCCAACAGTTGCATCAAAAAATTTGTGACACGGTTGTTTATCTCGCCTTTATCCATTATTGTGCCTTTTTTAAGTCCGTTAAAGGCGGTGGCGTCATCTTTATAACTTACAATATAAACGTCTTTGTTGTCGCTCTCGTATACTTTTTTAGCTTTTCCTTCGTAAAGCAGATTTGTTTTTTTCATAAAAACTCCTTATTTAACACTTATTTATTTCTTGTATTAAGTTCTCTATCTTTAAGTAAAATATTTTCCGCCGCTGTCTGCTTGTACGCCGACAGTTTTTGCGATAAACCTTCGTCATTTACCGCTAAAATTTGAATCGCCAAATATGCGGCATTTTCCGCACCGTCTATAGCAACAGTTGCTACCGGCACTCCGGAGGGCATCTGAACAGTAGACAACAACGCATCCAGTCCCTCTAAAGCGATGGATTTTATAGGTATTCCAATAACAGGCAGCGTAGTATTTGCTGCTACTGCTCCCGCTAAGTGCGCAGCCTTGCCTGCCGCCGCTATCAATACGCCAAATCCGTTGTTTTTAGCGTTTAAAGCAAAATTGCGCACAGCTTCAGGTGTGCGATGAGCGGAATAAATATGACTCTCTACAGTCACGCCAAAACGGCTTAATGTTTCTATAGCTTTGCTGACAACGGCTAAATCGCTGTCGCTACCCATAATAATGCCAACTTTTTTCATATCGACCTCATTTTAATCAAAAACTAAAAAAGGACAGTATTGTGGCTTACACAAACTGCCCAGACGGACGGCACCTAATTTTTTTGCTCCCTTGCGGTAATATCCGCTCTTTCCGTCAGTTGCAAAAAACCTTTCATCTTATCTCAATTATACACAAAAAGAGCGCAAATTGTCAAGCACGTCGCAACGGCATTTTTTTGTTTTGTATTTTTTTCAAACAATTTTCATATTGAACAAGGAAGGACGGAAAAATTCCGTCCTTATTTTATTCTTCCTCTATATCCTCTGCGTCTGCAGGTGTGTTAGCAAGACAAACTACGTTTGCTTCGCCTTGCTTAAACCTCATTATGCGTACTCCTTGTGTGTCTCTGCCAATCTTGCTAATTTCCTTTGCGGCAACTCTTATTATGACTCCGTTGTCAGAAATAATCATTATGTCGTCTTCGGGGTCAACAAGCTTTAAGTTGACAAGCCTTCCTGTTTTTTCGTTAAACACTCCCGCTTTTATACCTTTACCCGCTCGTGATTGTAAACGGTAGTCGATGATGTCCGAACGTTTTCCATAACCGTTTTGACTTATGGTAATAACTTCCAGACCATTTTTAACCACCGACATATCAACTATAAAATCGTCATCATCTATCTTCATGCTGCGTACGCCTTGTGCTTCTCTGCCCATAGCCCGTACATCTTCTTCGGAAAACCTTATGCACTTGCCTTCGCTGCTGGCTATAATAATTTCGTCATAACCTGTCGTTTGGCTCACTCCGATAAGCTCGTCATCATCGATAAGAGTAATCGCTATCTTTCCAACTTTTCGAATACTCTCAAACTCTTTTAAGTCTGTTTTTTTGACCAGCCCACGCTTTGTTGCCATAAACAAATATCCGCGCGCTCCTTCTGTCAGCGGTATAACTGCCGTTACCTTTTCGTCCTCCGTCAACTGCAACAAATTAACAATTGCTCTCCCCCGCGCTGTTTTTTGCGCTTCGGGTATCTCAAATGCTTTGGTACTGTAGACTTTGCCTTTATTTGTAAAATACAGTATATCGTCATGCGTATTGCAGATAAACATATTTTCGACAAAATCCTCTTCCTTTGGTTTATGCCCTGTTACCCCTCTGCCTCCTCGTCTTTGCGACCTATATTCAGTCACCGGCAAGCGTTTAACATAGCCAAAATGTGTCATAGAAATAACAACGTCTTCCTTTTCGATTAAGTCGGCAATAGCAATATCCCCGTCATAGTCATAGGAAATTTCCGTACGGCGATCTTCGCTGTATTTTTCCTTTACTTCCGTCATTTCTGTTGAAATAATATCGCACACTTTGTCGGGGCTGTTAATAATGCTCTTATATTCCTGTATTTTTTGCTCTAAATCTGTTAATTCGGAATGCAAACTTACCACCTCAAGGCTTGTTAAGCGGGACAGACGCATATCCAGTATAGCCCCCGCCTGTTTATCCGACAAAAAGAAAGTGCTGATAAGTTTTTCGGCAGCTTCCACCCTGTCGGCGGATTTTTTGATAATTTCCACCACTCTGTCGATGTTGTCTTGCGCTATAACCAAACCGCTTACTATATGATGACGTTCCTGCGCTTTTTCGAGGTCAAAGCGTGTACGCCGCAAAATAACTTCTTTTCGATGAGCGATATAATGGGAAAAAATTTCCTTTATCCCCATTATGTGCGGCTCGCCGTTAGCCAAAGCCAAAAGGATAATTCCGTACTTAACTTGCAGTTGCGTCTGTTTAAAGAGCGCATTTAAAACTACTTGCGTACAAGCATCTTTTTTGATTTCTATTACAATGCGCATTCCTTGACGGTCGCTTTCCTCACTTATGTCGGCTATACCTTCAATCTTTTTGTCCTTAGCCAAATTTGCCATTGTTTTTATCAGATTGGCTTTGTTGACTTGATAAGGAAGCTCGGTAATAATAATACGACTACGGCCGTTGTTGCTCTCCTCAATTTCCGTTTTAGCACGTATAATAACGCTGCCTCTGCCTGTTTTATAGGCAAGCTTAACTGCGCTCATCCCCATAAGTACTCCCCCGGTGGGGAAATCAGGTGCCGGTAAATGTTGCATAAGTTCGTCAAGGGTAATTTCCGGGTTAGCCAACTGCGCTAAACACGCATCAATTACTTCTCCTAAATTATGCGGCGGAATACTGGTAGCCATACCCACAGCAATACCGTCTGCACCGTTGACCAAAATATTTGGATATCTTGCAGGCAATACGGAGGGCTGTTTTAGCGTATCGTCAAAGTTAGGTACAAAATCAACTGTTTCCTTGTCGATATCACGCAGTAACTCTCCCGCAATTTTGCTTAGTCTTGCCTCTGTATACCTTTGAGCGGCGGGCGGGTCTCCGTCCACACTGCCAAAGTTACCCTGGCCATTGATAAGGGGACAGCGTATTGTAAAATCTTGCGCCAATCGCACCAAAGCGTCATATACCGCCGTATCGCCGTGAGGATGATATTTACCCAGCACTTCACCCACAATACGCGCACATTTTTTTGTCGGCTTGTCGTAAGTGTTGCCCATGTCATTCATGGCATACAAAATACGGCGATGTACCGGTTTAAGACCGTCTCGCACATCGGGAATGGCACGACTTACGTTAACCGCCATTGCATACGAAATAAAAGATTTTTTTACTTCGTCAACTATTTTTATATCTTTTTCCTTAGCGTTGTCCAACGCTTTTTGATAAGCTAAATTTTCTGCCTTTTCCTTTGCCATAACCCCCTCCTTAAATATCCAAATCAGTGACCAACGATGCATTTTCCACAATAAATTGGCGTCGCAGTTCGGGACTTTCGCCCATCAATGTCGTAAATATCTCGTCTGCTTCGTATGCGTCTTCCATAGTCACTTTTAGCATAACACGGCTTTCGGGATTCATCGTTGTTTCCCAAAGCTGCTCGCTGTTCATCTCGCCTAAACCTTTATACCGCTGCACCGTTCCGCCCCGTCCTATCGCCGCCAGCTTTTGGTTTAGCTCATCGTCAGAATAAGCGTAGTAATCAACCTTGTTTTTTGAAATTTTATAAAGAGGTGGTTGTGCTATATAAACATGTCCCTTTTCTATCAAAGGACGCATATATCTAAAGAAAAACGTCAAAAGCAAAATACGTATGTGGCTCCCGTCAACGTCAGCGTCTGTCATACAGACAATCCTTTCGTAACGCAAATTTTCCTCATTATAGTCCTCACGGATACCGCAACCGAACGCAGTAATCATAGATTTTATTTCCTCATTTTCGAGAACTTTGCCTATGCGGGTTTTTTCGACGTTTAAGATTTTGCCCCTTAGCGGCAAAATAGCCTGAAAACGTCTGTCTCTGCCTTGCTTTGCAGTGCCGCCTGCCGAGTCACCCTCTACTAAATATATTTCGCTATAATGCGGATTACGCTCTGTGCAGTCGGCTAACTTGCCCGGCAGCGTTGTGCTTTCAAAAACACCTTTACGGCGAGTCAGCTCTCTTGCGTTGCGAGCAGCTTCTCTCGCTCTTTGAGCGGCAATACATTTAAGCACCAATTCCCTTGCTTCTTTTGGGTTTTCCTCAAAGTAAGTGCCTAATTCCTCCGTCACAACACGGGTAACAGCCGTACGCATACTGCTATTGCCCAATTTTGTTTTAGTTTGCCCTTCAAATTGCGGCTCTTCGAGCTTGACGGAAATAATCGCCGTCAAACCTTCCCTTATATCCTCGCCCGACAACTTTTCCTCGTCTTTAAGCATGGAGGACTTTTTTGCATAATCATTTACCGCTTTTGTAAGGGCATTTTTAAAGCCGTCAAGATGTGCGCCGCCCTCCTCTGTGTTTATGTTGTTTGCATAACTATAAATAATTTCGTTATAGCTGTCATTAAACTGCAACGCTATTTCAATTTCGCCGTCCTTAATTGATTTATCAATGTATAAAATTTCGCTTAGCAGTGTTTCCTTTCCTTTGTTGAGGTTTGCAATAAATTCCGACAGACCACCTTCGTAACAAAAAAACTCTGCCTTGCGTACGCTTTCGCGATTGTCACTTAAGGTCAGCTTTAATCCTTTATTTAGATATGCAACTTCCCTAACTCTGGTTTTGATACGGTCATAATCCCAAGTATTTTTGTGCCCGAATCGGTGCTTTTTTCGATAACACATAATCGAGCCTCAGGGATGCCGCGATTATATTTTTGATAATAATGCTTACCATCCTGAAAAACATCTACAATTAGCCACTCACTCAGCGCATTGACGCAAGAAAGACCCACGCCGTGCAAGCCGCCGCTTATCTTATAACCTCCGCCGCCAAATTTGCCGCCGGCGTGTAATTTGGTTAAACACACCTCAACAGCACTTATGCCTTCCGTCTTGTGTATGCCGCAAGGTATCCCTCTTCCATTGTCACGAATGGTTAAACTCTCGTCATCGTTTATGGTAATTTCTATATGTGTGCAAAAGCCCTGCAACGCTTCGTCAATAGAGTTGTCAAGTATCTCCACTGCCAAATGGTGCAAGCCTCTTTCGTCGGTACTGCCGATATACATACTGGGGCGCTTGCGCACAGGGTCGAGACCTTCAAGTACCTGAATGTTCTCCTCCCCGTAATGCATATTTTTTTTGTCTATCGCCATATATACCTCCCTTTTATGTGTTTAATAGCCTATTTGCAAATTTATTTACCTTATAATTATATCATATAAAAATATAAAAAGATAGCGTTTTTAGAGCGAATAAATACGCGCATTTTGTCGTATAGCGTTTTTACGCCTTCCTTTGCCTATTTTTGACGTGAAAAACATTTTATGTAATTTTTGTTGATTTATTATAAGGGTCAAAATTCACTTAAATTTGCCTAAACTACAAAATTTATAAAAAAAGAATAATAATTTATAAAATAAAAAATATTTAAAAAAGCATTTTCAAAAAGGTAACAATAAAACAAATATTGCTTTTTATTTGCTTAAAATTACCTTTCAAAATATAAAAATGTAATTACGAATTAAGTCGCTAAAACAGCATGCTCTTATCTTCGCCAATCCCTGTTAGTCCGTCCACGCTAATTTTGTTTCCCTCTTCGTCACGAACAAAGCCGCTTAACGTGCCAAATGCAACATAATACTGCGTATCAATAATCAACGCATGAATTTCGTTCCGATATATATCTTCTATCTTAAACTCAATATTTACCATATCATGCTCGTCTTTTATCTTCCAAATTGCTTCCCCTTTAAAATCTTTTGTCAAAATGTTTTTTTGGAAAGTAACGGGAGGCAAAAGACTAATTTTGTCTTGCATCCAAATTAAGTTTTCGTTATAATCCTCTTGGTTAATGCTCTGATTGCGTGTTAGGTTAAAGGCAAAATATTTTTTTTCGCCGTTAAAATCTCTGCCTAAAGTGGTTACCCAATCATAGTGCATGCGCCTTGGATAATAACCCTTATGGTCATCAATAATTGCTGTGCTGTTTTCGTCTGACAGAAACTCCTCCCCGTTAAAGATAATTTTACCTTGTGCCGCAAAAAAATCCTTTTGACTGTACAAGGGACGGTTTTTGCCAAAAGGAATACTTACCACACAAGGCAGGCTTACTCTCTCTAATAAAAAATCGTATTGTATATTTTCGCCCTTTTTGTTTTTGTGGTTGCCTTTTACACTGCACTTCCCCTCGCCAAAATTGTTTTCAAAAAGAATAAAACCGTTTTTATGTGTTGCTTGTGTTTTGTTACTCTCTAATAAATTAGGTGATATGTATGTCTTTTTTGACGGTAAGTTGGTACTAAATGTGTGCACCTTTTTAGTGCGCTTGTCATAAAACAATGTCAAATTTATCCCAAAAAGCCCCATATCGCATAAGGCAGTCAAAACAACACAGTCTTTTAGGTTTACCTCCATTGCTTCCCACGCTGTAAACCTTGTTTTGTTTAAAAAGCTTGGTGCACGTGTTGGCTTTTTTGCCCGCAACAAATCTAAATCGATAAATTCCTTATCAAAAGTACCAAATACGCATTGACCCTTTTCGTCTACAATTGATTTTGGCGTAGGCACGCTCCTCCGTTTGGAGCTGATATATTTACTGAATTCCCCCATAAAACCATCCTCCGTTTTTATTATAATCTTCCTACATCCCTTTGTCAATAGCAAAAAAAAATGAGAGCGTCATTCGCTCCCTTTAGTCAAAAAAATTTAAAAAATGAAATTATTCGTCCATCTCGTAATCAATAGCAACAGAAGAAACTCTATGAGTGTGCATATACGATTTTACCACTTCACAATGATATTTATCCTGCTGATAAACGTCTAACATCTGTTTATCCTTTAACACAACCTCCAAAATAACATCGTAACTACGTTCGCTACCCAAAAAATCAGTACCCACTGCTATGTCTACAATAGAAGGCACATTGCCTTTCATGCCTAATAGTACTTTTTTAGCCTCTTCCTTTGCTTTGTTACTATTGTCTTTTAGTTTAAAGCACACTACATGTTTTATCATTTTTGTCACCTCTCACGCTATTTTATCATCTTAATTATTATTAAGCAAGGAATTATGTTTGTTGCATTATTATGTTTTTTACCATTTTAAAAACCGCGTTTTAGCGCGGTTTTAGTATTACAATATTTTTAATACAGTCATGCGAATTTGCCAATAATTATAAAAAATTATTTGGCAAGTGGGATAATGCGTTTATCCCCATAATAAACTGTTGCAACGGTGCCCGGTCCGCAATGAGTACCAATAACTGGACCTACAGGCTGACGTACAATATTAGCATTAGGCAACGCTTCTTTTATCATATCACGGATACGGTTACCGTTTTCCTCATCGTCAGCGTCTAAAACGTAAATCTCGTACTCGTCAAGTTTGCGGACATTATCAATGACCTCTTGCGCCAAAAACCGCGCCGCCGCCTTGCGACCTTTTATCTTTTTGGCTACAGACAAGCCGCCCTTTTCGTTAAAAGTCAAAATGGGTTTTATACCCAAAATACTCCCCGCAATCATACCCGCTTTGCTGAGTCTGCCGCCACGATAAAGATGTTTGAGGCTATCCACAACAAAATAACAATTTACGTGATGCGTAAACTCATTTAAAAAATCTAAAAGTTCTTCGTCTGTTGCGCCCTTTTTCCATAATTCTGCCGCATACTTAACCTGTACTCCCGTTGGTACGGATATAGCTTTTGTATCAAAAATCGTCATTTTGCGCTGGGGATACTTAACCTTTAAGTTTTTAAGCGCAGTATCTAAATGCTCAAAAGTACCGCTAAACTCCCTGCCAAAAGCAATATAAAATATATTCTCTCCCTTTTTGAAATAAGGCTCAATAATTTCCTCGTATACATCAGGATTAATTGCAGAAGTAATGGGCATAGCTCCAGCACGCA
>CALLXO010000218.1 GCA_937875645.1 uncultured Clostridia bacterium | reverse complement strand
CCGCTAGAAGACAAAAAAATAACCGTTGCAAGAGCGGCAACAACAGTTACATACCCCGCAAATTTTATGCTGATTGCAAGTATGAATCCCTGCCCATGTGGTTTTTTTGGTAGCCAGATAAGAGAATGTAATTGTTCTGTTTTTCAAATTCAGAAATATTTGTCCAAGCTGTCGGGGCCGCTTTTAGACAGAATCGATATAAATATCGAAGTGGAAAGTCTGCCTTACTCACAGTTGAGCGACGAGCAGGAGAGCGAAAAAAGTAGCGACATAAAAATACGAGTGGATGCTGCTCGTAAAATTCAGACTGAGCGTTTTAAAGACGAGGGTATTTTTTGCAATGCGCAAATGAATAATGCACATATTAAGAAATATTGCAAAATTGACGCTAAAAGTAAGTTGCTTTTAGAAAATTGTTTTATCAAATTAAAATTGACAGCGCGCGCACATAACCGTATACTAAAGGTAGCACGTACTGTCGCAGATTTGGCAGGTGTCAAGGATATTATGCCAAATCACATAGCCGAAGCTATCCAGTATCGGTCAAATGATAATTTTAAGGTATAAAAATGTACGGGATAGAACAAAAATTGTGTATAATTTTAAGCACGTTGGAAATTGCAACGCCGCTTAAATATCAAAAGTTTTTTCGTCTGTTTGACTGTCCTGCCGAAATTTGGTACGAAATCAAGCGCAATAGGGCAAAAGTTGAAAGCGTTTTAGGACTTAATGCATACGACAAGCTCTGTTTAGCGTTAAATGACGTATACTTTGAGACGTTACTCAACGAGTACGAAAAAAAACAAATTAATCCTGTTACTTATTTTGATGATTGTTATCCCGAAGTGCTGCGTGAAATTGCCGACCCGCCCCTTACTCTTTTTGCTAAAGGCGACATAAGCCTGTTAAAGGAAAATTGTTTAGGAGTGGTAGGCACACGAAAATGCACTTCCTACGGAAAGCGTGCTACTGATTATTTTGTGTCAGGCTTAGTTAACGATTTTTGTATAGTGAGCGGATTGGCTAATGGTATTGACTGCGCCGCACATTCTAAAGCTTTGGAGCTAAAGGGCAAAACTATCGCAGTAATGGGAGGAGGGTTAGACGATATTTATCCGAGTAACAACAAAGGATTAGCAGAAGAGATAGCACAAAACGGGCTTCTTATAAGCGAGTTTAAACCTAATGCTACCCCTTTGCCTTATCGATTTCCTATGCGTAACAGAATAGTCAGCGGGATCAGTAAAGGCTTATTGGTGGTTGAAGCAGGCGAAAAAAGCGGTGTCTTTTCCACGGTGGATTTTGCGGCAGAGCAAAACCGTGATGTGTTTGTTGTGCCGGGGGAGATATTCAATTTTGCTTCAAAAGGCACGAATAATTTAATTAAGCAATCGCAAAATATAATGGTCACAACACCTTTTGACATAAAAAATTTTTACAGCATGAGATATACAGCAAATAAGGAAGAACAAAACTTTTATCAAGTTAGTATGGTAGAGCAAGAGGTAATAAACGTTTTAAAGACAGAGGGTAAAACGCATTTTGATGTTTTGTTAAGCAAGAGCAAACTGTCTTTAGCTGATTTAAACTTTGCTTTGGCAACACTTGAAATTAACGGTTTTTTAACAAAACTAAACTCAAATAATTATCAATTAAATACGGAGGCAGAACATAACTAATGAAGCTTGTTATTGTGGAATCGCCGGCAAAGGCAAAAACGATAGCCAAATATTTAGGCAGCGATTACAATGTGGATGCATCGGCGGGGCATGTGCGTGATTTACCGCAAAAGTCTTTGGGAGTAGACGTAAAAAACAACTTTCAGCCTACTTATGTCATCAATGACGACAAAAAAGAGATTATAAAACGTTTAAAGAAAGAAGCAGCCAAAGCGGACGAAGTATATTTGGCAACTGACCCA
>CALLXO010000217.1 GCA_937875645.1 uncultured Clostridia bacterium | reverse complement strand
CCACAGGCATAGCCTGTGGTTTCTTTATATAAATAAAAAATCTGCTTGAGAGAGACGAGCAGATTTTGGCGTTTTTGGTAGACCTAGCGGGAATCGAACCCACAACTAGCCCTTAGGAGGGGCTTATTATATCCATTTAACTATAGATCCCTATTTGTTTTTTAGCTGAAGTTTATTTTAGCACACGTTAAAGCAAAAAACAACTTTTTAAAGCGCAAAACAAAATTATGCATTAGTTCATTTTGGCTATTGTCTTAGAAATAAGCAATCAACAGTCACTAAATGCGAAATTGTATTCGCTTGTTTTGAGCAATCGCCAGTATTATAAAAAAAGCAAAAAAATGCAACAATATATCATTTAACTAACAGCAATATGTGTTATACTTATTGCTAGTAGTTGTTTTAATTGATAATATGAATAATCTCAACAGCAAACAAAACATTGTCTGTTGAGTTTGACATTTATCATTTTGTACGTTACAATTACAAAAATTTTATTTGATACACTTAAAAGAAAAACAAAAAATGCAGTATAAAGGAAAAAACTATGGATTATGTCGGCGTAGATAAAAAATGGAACAAAATTTGGCAAGATACTCATCTTTACAAATTTGAAAAAAACAATCTTGAAAAAAAATATTATGTGTTAGAAATGTTTTCTTACCCCAGCGGTGCCAACCTGCATGCGGGACATTGGTACAATTACAGCCTTTCGGACAGCTTCGCCCGCTACATGCGAATGAAGGGTTATAACATTTTTCAACCGATGGGGTTTGATAGTTTTGGTTTACCTGCGGAAAATTATGCCATTAAAACAGGCATTCACCCCAGCGACAGCACGCTGAAAAACATAAAAATTATGGAAGGGCAACTTAAGGACATGGGCGCTATGTTTGACTGGTCTGCCGAAATCTCAACCTGTATGCCCGACTATTATAAATGGACGCAGTGGATGTTTTTGCAGCTTTTCAAGCACGGTTTAGCCTATCGCAAAGCTGCACCTGTCAACTGGTGTCCTGATTGCAGCACCGTATTAGCAAACGAGCAAGTATCTGACGGCGCATGCGAACGTTGTGGAGATACTGTTGTGCGCAAAAATTTGACACAATGGTTTTTTAAAATCACCCATTATAGTGAGGAATTATTAAAACACTTAGACAACCTTGACTGGCCGGAAAAAACAAAAAGCATGCAGCGCAACTGGATAGGGAAATCTGTCGGCGGCGAAGTTGTGTTTAATATTGATAATTCCAACAAAACATTTAGCGTGTTTACTACCCGAGCCGATACGCTTTTTGGTGTTTCATACGTTGTTTTAGCGCCTGAGCATCCTATTGTAGATATTATTACTACGGCGGAAAATAAGGCGGCGGTAACAGAATACTGCGAAAAAGCTGCTAAAATTACCGAGATTGAAAGGTTATCTTCCGAAAAAGAAAAAACTGGAGTATTTACCGGCGCATATGCAAATAATCCCATAAACGGCGAAAAAGTGCCCGTTTGGGTAGGCGATTATGTTCTTTATACCTACGGCACTGGTTGCGTAATGGGCGTACCCGCTCATGATAGCCGAGATTACGTTTTTGCACAAAAACACGGTTTAAAAATTAAACGAGTGATTAAAGCCGACTGTGATAGTGTTGACGACAGCCTGCCCTTTACCGACAACGGAATTATGGTGGACAGCGCAGAATTTAGCGGATTATCCAGCGAAAAAGGTCAAATTGCCGTAATAGAAAAACTCGCAAAAACAAATCAAGGGCAACTTAAAACAAATTATCGCTTAAGAGACTGGTTGGTTTCGAGACAGCGTTATTGGGGTCCACCGATACCCATAATTTATTGTGAAAAATGCGGCACAGTCCCTGTGCCTGAGGAGGATTTGCCGGTCAGACTTCCTTATGACGTTGACTTTAAACCAGACGGCGAAAGTCCCCTTAAAAAATGTGCTGAGTTTATTAATACCATCTGTCCTATTTGCGGCGCCCCTGCAAAGAGAGAAGCAGATACTCTCGATACTTTTGTGTGCAGTAGCTGGTATTTTTTGCGTTATCCCGACAACAAAAACACCCAACAGCCTTTTGACAGTGATATTATAAATAAGATGTTGCCCGTAGACAAATACATCGGTGGAGCGGAACACGCTTGTATGCACTTGTTATACGCACGCTTTTTTACCAAAGCATTGCGTGATATGGGTTACCTTGATTTTGACGAGCCTTTTACTTCTCTGTTGCATCAGGGCACTTTACTT
>CALLXO010000216.1 GCA_937875645.1 uncultured Clostridia bacterium | reverse complement strand
TTTTATTGCAATGCCCAGCCGCAAAACAAAAGAAGGCGAATATAAAGATATTGCCCATCCAATCAATATGGAAACACGTAAAGAATTGTCTGAAATCATATTAAAAGCATACGAACAAGCTGAATAATTTATGCTTTCACTCTGCTACATATCGTTTCCTATAGCGTTGAGGAAATCTTCAGCGCTAATTTCTTACTGAACTCTTTAATTTATGTCTGTCTAAATTTTTGTTTTTAAATTTTTGCATAAAAAACATCTTCACACCAAAAGCGTGAAGATGTTTTTTATTGTTAAACTAAACTTTCCTTATTTTTGCACCGAGAGGCGTTTTTTATTAATATAATAATTGGCAACGCTGCCCGCAATAATTGTAAACAGCGCAACGGAAAGCGCAACTGCCAAAACCTGCCAGTATTGGCTTATGTCAACAAGTACTAGGAGGTGTCTCACAAAGGGCAAATTAAAGGCAAGAAGCACCAGCCCTGCGCTACCAAAAGCAACCAGCCCTGTAATTAGCGTATAGGGGTAACACATCACTGCAAGCGCTAAAACGCCTGAAACAGTCATAGCAACTGTACCTAAAGTTGTTATCTGTGCTGCAGACATATCAAAGACAAGCGAATACAAATAAATTATAAGTACGCTAAAGCTTAACGCTAAGCCGCTGGGTATTGTCTTAAATAAAGTATTGGTAATAAATTTACCCTTTATTAAATCCTTGTTGGGACGTAAAGCCAAAAAGAAAGAAGGCAAGCCGATAACTAGTGTCTCGATTAAATAAAGACTGCTCGGCTCAAAGGGATAGGACCTGCGCATAAACAACATCAAAAGGGTAGTAAAAATAGTCATTGTAGTTTTCATTAAAAACAAGCTGCTGCTGTTTTGAATATTGTTGACGACACGCCTGCCTTCGGCAACCACTTTGGGCATACTCTGAAATTTACTGTCTAACAGCACCAAATGAGCAACAGTTTTGCTTGCCTGACTGCCTTCCGCCATAGCTACTGCGCAATCAGCTTCCTTCATGGCTAAAATATCATTTACGCCGTCTCCTGTCATGGCAACTGTTTTACCGTTTTTCTTAAAGGATTTTATTAGCAAAGCTTTTTGTTCCGGCGAAACACGTCCAAAAACTGTGTATTTTTGGGCGGCAACAATTACTTCGTCGTCGGTCAGACCATGCAAACTAATAAAGTTCTTTGCGTTTTCTATCCCTGCTTTAGCAGCGATAACGGATACGGCTTTAGCGTTGTCGCCGCTTATAACCTTTATGTCCACCTCGTTTTGCTTAAACCAATTTATAGTCTCTATGGCATCGGGACGCAAAGTATCGGATAAAACGATAATAGCCGCAACTTGCATGTCAAAGGGTAATTTATCTTGGCTGATTTTCTTCTCGCTTACGCAGGCAACCAAAACACGCATACCCTGTGAAAGGTAAACGTCTAACTTTTTTTCTAATTTTTCGTCCGGTTTACAAACATACCCCAAAGCGCCGATAGCTATTGTACCAAAATCAAAGCTTGCGGCATTGAATTTGCGCTCTGACGAAAAGGCAATGACGCTAATAGGTTTAACCTCAAGCTGTCCGTAATGCTCATTAAGGGCACATGCAGTGAGGTTAGTCTCTTTTGTTGCGCCGTTAAACATAGCTATATATTTTTTTGCATCAAAACCTTCTTTAATAATGATTGTATCTTCGACAGTCATTGTACCGTCAGTGATAGTGCCTGTTTTGTCTAAGCACAGAGTATCCACTCTCGCAAGCATCTCAATACAATAAAGGTCCTGCACCAACGCATTATTTTGCGCCAACCTAATAACAGACACAGCCAAAGCCACACTGGTAAGTAGCACCATTCCGCTGGGAATCATGCCTATCATACTGCCTGCAGTTTTTATCAAAGAGACGATGACGTCATTTTCTATCGCATTTGTGACAAAAAAAGTGCCGATAGCAAGAGGAAAAATTATAATTGCCAAAACCTTTATTAAGCCGTTTATGGCTCGCATAAGCTCTGACTTTGGCTTAACGTATTTTTTAGCTTTTGCCGCCAACTGAGCAGAATAATTTTGGTCGCCTACCTTTTCGGTGCGGGCAAAGCAATTTCCGCTTACTATAAAGCTACCGCTTAAAAGAGTATCACCCGCCTTTTTTTTGACAGCAATCGATTCTCCGGTAAGCAAACTTTCGTTTACCTCTACTTCGCCTTCCATTACAATTCCGTCGGCGCAGATTTGGTTTCCGCCGCTATATTTAATAATATCGTCTAAAACGACTTCTTTAATAGGAATTTTTTCTTCCTTGCCGTTTCTTATTACAACGGCAACGGGAGCTGTGACCAAAGAAAGTTTTTCTATCGTCTTTTTTGCTCTTATCTCTTGAATTTGCCAAAATTATCACGGCAAAAAAGAGATTTTTAAAACTGCCTAAAATAAACATTAGCAGCATTATGGCTAAACCTAAAAGATTAAAGAAGGTAAATATATTGCCTAAAAAAATTGATAAATAAGTTTTGCCAGTAGACGCAGAAACAATATTTGTTGCTCCCTCCTCTTTTCTAAAAGCAACTTGTTCGCTTGTCAATCCCCTTCTTACGTCAGTATTAATACGATTAAAAATAATTTCTTGTTTTGCTTTTTTCATACGAAAATATATTAGCACAAATCTTTAGTTTTGCAAAATCAATTTTGCATTTTAAATAATCTTTATTATCAAAACTGTAAAAATTGCACCAAATGCGCTTAAAAAAAGGACACAACAAAAAACCGCTTTAGCGTTAAAGCGGTTTGTCGTTAGTATTATATGTCGTCTATTTATTAATTTTTAGCATCCTTGTCGTCATTCTCTTTTTTAGTAGCCAATTTAGCTATGCGGCTGTCCTGTTTTTTTTGCTGAGGATTTACCAACAATAAAACTAAAAGACTTACAATAAGCAGAGCACCTACAACTATTAAAATAATTTCCAGAACTTCATTTATGGGGCTTTTAATTATCGGTGTAGTTGTTTTTTCAATAACCTTAACAAAACCATAAGATGTGCCTACTGTGTGGTTGCCCGACTTGTCGGTAGCTTCATATACAACAATAAAAGCTGGCATCGCTTTGCCATGGCTGTCAATATACTTGTATTTTTCCTCCAACTTAAAGCCGTTGTCTATCTTTATTTGCTCTAATTGTATCAGACGGTCAAACTCTATGTTGTCATCCTCGTCTTTGGTATATCCGTAATTAGGATCAAGGTTGTAATCGAGAAAATAAACAGTATATACGTTTTTAGCAGTATCTACACCGCTGCAATTGTCGCTTCGTGTTGCAGTAGGGACGACCAACAAGTTGTCCACTTCAATTTCCTTCGTGGGGGTGCTGACTTTTATTGTGGGAGGGGTAATATCTTGAACCAATTTGGAAAAAGAATAAATAACCGTTTTGTTTCCGCTCTGGTCTTTAACCGTATAAGCAAAGGTCCATTCGCCAACGCTCTTTATGCTTACACTGGTAGAAGTGCCATAAGTGTAGTCACCTGTTGCGCCGTCTTTTTTGTAACCGATAATTACAGTAAAGTTGTTGTAGTCTTCATTTGCGGCCCACGTTAATTCGTCCTGAGACTTATCGCCTATTTTATCTGTGAATATATTATATTGTTCGTTTATAGAACGTGTAATATCAGGGAAAATATAGCTACCTGTTTCCGGTGCATTTAAAAATTCCGACTCAAAAATATCCGAATGCTCTGCTGTCACCCAGTTTAAGAAATTACCTTTGTTCACCTCGGGTGCTACGTCATCCTTAACTGAATTGATAAGCAACGCAAAAGTGAAATTATTGTCGTTGTCGATTTTTGCATCAAACACAATAGCGTATTGTGTGTTAGCTTCCTTATTTAAGGTGTAACTGGTGGATGTTTTTAAAATTGTATCTGCAGAAACGCTCCAAGAAGTAGCGTCCGCTTCCTTAACAAACAGCCTTATGTTGGAAAAGGTGTAATTATAGTAAACTTCCGTCTCTGAGGAATAGCTCTCCCTTTCGAGAGAAAGGGTATAAAAAGGGAAAGTATATGCCGCGCCTTTTGCACCGGTCATATTTTTGGCTATGCAGTCAATTGCATCTTCGTCTTCCTCTTCGCCAAAAGTGAAGTTGCCCACTGCATTAAATAATTGGTCAAGATTTGAATAATTTTCGTCAATAATCTCGCCGCGATAGGCTTTAAGACTGCATTTTATTAAGGGACGTACTTCCAACCGTTCGCCTACAATTTGCGTGCCGTAAGAGTTTGTCACCGTTAAAAAGTTAACAAAGCTCTTTTGCGCATTGATAGCATTGTCGTTTTCGTCTTTTCCTAAATCGTCGCCTGTAACTTCCTGACCTAAAACGCCTATTTCTAACGCTGCTTCTTTAAGGGGTTTCCAATTGCTTATTTCTTCTTCAATCCAAGAAAAATTTACATCGTTTTCCGCCCCGCCAATTGTATAAGCGCAAAGCTCTGTAAAAGCGGTATATTCTCCTTCCTCTCCGCCCGTCGAATCGATGACTTTTGTCCTATAACTTAACATTCCGCCTTCGCCAACAGGAGATTCGTTAACAAAATGTTTATATTCCAACCAAATATAATTTTTGGTCAAATCAAAACCGCTTATCCGTTCCTCCACCTTTGCCGTATCTGTTGTGTCTACAAAGTCAAGCGTGTCATAAACTCTAATTAAAGTGCTTGTTACCTCTTCCTCATTTATCGTTTCCTCAAAATGCTCAAAGGTGACGACAAAGCCTGTCTCACTGTCCTCGGTGTTGGTAAATTTGAAATAAAGCGTATCAAAATGCTTGCTTTTGACAGTAAATTCGACAGCGTATTTGTTTAGATCAATTGTATTTATGGAAGTAACAAATCCCGTATCGGAAGTAGTGTTAAAAACAGCATCAACACCGCTCATAGCCGTATTGATTGCCACACTGCTGTTGTTGGTCGTGCTGCCTCTAAATACAGTACCAGAACTAGCTGCGGTTGCCGTGTTTGGGTTTAAACCCAATAAAGCAATCATTGCGCACATAACCAAAATTAAGCTGAAAGTTACTATTTTTTTAAAACTCATGTTTCAGTCCTCCAAGTTGACGTGACTTAACTTATAAAGTCTACAATAAAGACAGCTTCTTGTCAACAATTTAAACAAATTCCATATTATTTACTCTATATCGTCTTTTACATTTAACAATTTTTCTATGGGAAAATCCGACCAAGGCACATTATCGGGCGGATAAACGAAAAATACCATTCTGTCTTGATTAACGGGATGATAAAAACATAACTTGTACGCCCACAACGCTAAATTATGCTTACCGTATTTGTCGCCGCCATAACGGGCATCTCCAAACACAGGCGTATTTATTGCGCTTAACTGCACTCTTATCTGATGACTGCGCCCTGTTTCCAGTGCCACTTTAACCAAAGAAGTAAGAGGGGTGGAGTCAAGGACTTTGTAAGAAAGTTCGGCACGTTTTGCGCCATCTGTTGCTTGCGTGGCAACATAAACGATATTGCTTACAGTATTCTTTTTTAAATAATTAACCAACGTACCACTTTTTGCTTTTGGCGTACCAATAGTAACAGCCAAATAGCTTTTTTCAATTTTTCTGTCGGCAAAAGCTTTAGAAAGACGGGCAGCGCATTTAGAATTTCGTGCAAATACCATTATTCCGCCGGTAGTCCTATCCAACCGATGCACAAGCCCTAAAAATGCGTTGCCTGGCTTGTTGTATTTTTGTTTTATATAATCCTTTAATACCGACAGCAAATCATCATCGCCGCTAATATCTTGTTGAACGGGCATATTTTGCGGTTTAAGCACAACTAAAATGTGATTATCTTCAAATAATACCGGAATGTCCTCCATTGTAAATTGTTTTTTCATTAATTTTCTCCGATAAATAAGCCGCTTGCGCCGCAAGGCAAAAATATATTTTGACAAGTGGGCAAACATATTTCGTAAGAAACTACCCTGCCCTTTGCTTTTTTTGCTACCGAAAGGGTAAGCAAATTGCTTAGCACTGTAGGTTGCAAACCGGTGGTATAACTATTGAGAAATACAAATAACGGTTTTTCGCTCAGTACCTTTGTACACAGCATTAAAAAATCAAAAATATTGTTTTCTATCTTCCACAACTCTCCGTTGGGACCCCGTCCGTAACTAGGGGGATCCATAATAATTGCGTCATAAAAGTTTCCCCGTTTTATTTCCCTATTAATAAACTTTGCGCAGTCGTCCACAATATAGCGCACCGGTTTACTGCTTAAACCGTTTATTTCCATATTTTGTTTTGCTCGCTCCACCATATTTTTTGCGCTGTCCACATGCGTAACGGTAGCACCGGCATAAGTACATGCAACGGTAGCTGCACCGGTATAAGCAAAAAGGTTTAATACGCTAATGGGTCTGTTAGCGTTTTTTATCAGCTCCATCATAATTGACCAATTTGCAGCCTGTTCGGGGAAAAGCCCCGTATGCTTAAAGCCCATAGGCTTTACTTTAAAACGCAAGTTACGCCAACTTACCGTCCATTCGGAAAGCGGCTTAAAAAACTGCCATGCGCCGCCGCCATTAAAGCTTCGAGAGTATTTTGCGTCTATCTTAGGATATTTATCTAACGGTTTTTCTGCTCGCCAAATTACCTGCGGGTCGGGACGCAAAAGCACTACATCTCCCCACCTTTCTAACTTTTCGCCGCCGCCGGTAGCAATAATTTCATAATCTTTCCATTCGTCGTTGTATCTCATAAAAAAATCAAATCTTACTCAAATACATTGTGACGCTATGACCGTTGACGTCCCACTCTTTTGTAAATTGACCTGTTTTGCCTACCGTCAAGCTGTCGCAAAGAGTATCGCTCATGATTTGCTTTTTAAACATCTCTACTGCGGCGTATACTTCGGAACCTGCGTCTATTTGCAAAGCTATATGGTCGGTGACGACAAGCCCGCATTCTTTACGCATGGTTTGAATTTTGCTGACTAACTCCCTCGTTATACCTTCTAAAATAAGCTCTTGAGTGAGGTTGGTATCTAAAACAACCGTTATCTGCTGACCGTTCGCCGCAACAAACCCTTCTTTATTTATGCTGCTTATCAGTAAATCGTCCTTAAATAATTGTACAGTATGTCCGTTTAATTCCGCTACAAAAGGTCTGTCCAAATTAACGGTGTTTACCACAGCAGAAGCATCGCAATTAGCTAAAAACTCCCTAATAGCGTTTAGCAGTTTGCCGTATTTTGGACCCAAAGTTTTTAATTGCGGCTTTATTTGATAATTTACAAATTTTTGCGCATCGCTGCCGCCTTCTACGCTTTTAACGTTTAATTCGTCCTTGATTATTTCAATATATTCCCTATCCAGCTTTTTGCCGCCAATTACGTACATTTTTGCAAGGGGCTGACGGTTTTTGATATTACTGTTGTTTCGGGCGCTACGTCCTAAAACAACAATTTCCATAATATGCTCCATTTTTTGTTGAAGCTTTTTGTTAATCAGCTTTTCCTCCACAAGGGGAAAATCGGTAAGGTGAACAGAAATCGGCGCATCTTTAAAGAAAGGCGTTACAAGGTTTTGATAAATTTCCTCCGTTACAAAAGGCACATAAGGCGCCGCAATTTCTATTAGCGTTGTCAAAACCGTATAAAGCGTTACATATGCCGCTTGTTTGTCCTCTGTCCAACTGCTACCCCAGTACCTTTCTCTGCAACGTCTTACATACCAGTTGCTAAGATTATCGGTAAAAGACTGAATGGCGCGGGCAGTATCAATGATGACATATTTTTCCAACCCTTCGTCAACAGTTTTTATCAAAGAGTTTAATTCGCTCAGTATCCACTCGTCCATAAGCGAAAGCTTGCAGTCTTTCAACTCATATTTTGCGGGGTCAAATTTATCAATAGAAGCGTAAAGCACAAAGAAAGCGTAAGTATTCCATAACGTACCCAAAAATTGTCGCTGACTCTCTATTACCGCTTCGGGGTAGAACCTGCTGGGTAGCCACGGCGCGCTGGAAGTATAAAAATACCATCGTGTAGCATCTGCGCCTTGCGAGTCAATTACCTCCATAGGGTCAATTGTATTGCCTTTGTGTTTGCTCATCTTAACGCCGTTTTTATCATTGACGTGACCTAAAACCATGCAATGTTTAAAAGGCGCTTTGTCAAAAAGCAAAACGGAAATTGCCATTAAAGTGTAAAACCAGCCTCTTGTTTGATCCACCGCTTCGCTTATAAAATCAGCAGGAAAGTTTTTTTCAAAAACATTGTGGTTTTCAAAGGGATAATGATGTTGAGCAAAAGGCATACTGCCGCTGTCCAGCCAACAGTCCACTACTTCGCTAACTCTTTGCATTTCACCGCCGCAATCGCATTTAAAAGTAATTTCGTCAATGTAAGGACGGTGCAATTCGATATTTTTGTTGCAGCCAGTTAACTTAGCCAACTCTTCTCTGCTGCCAACAACATGAATATTGCCGCATTTACAACGCCAAATAGGCAGCGGCGTGCCCCAATACCTTTCACGAGAGATGCCCCAATCTATTACGTTTTCGAGGAAGTTTCCCATACGTCCTGTGCCTATGCTTTCCGGTATCCAATCAATTTCCTTGTTTATCCTTAAAAGATTTTCACGCAGTGCGCTCATCTTAATAAACCATGATTTACGTGCGTAGTAAAGTAGCGGAGTATCGCAACGCCAGCAAAAGGGGTAACTGTGGGAATAGCGTTGTTCCTTAAACAACAACCCTGCTTCCTTTAAATGTTTGGTAATAACTTTATCGGCATCTTTGCAAAATAAACCCGCAATAAACCCGCAATTATCCTTAAATCTGCCTCTGTCGTCCACCGCCTGCACAAAGGGTAATTTATATTTTGCGCCCACCTTGCTGTCATCCTCGCCAAAAGCTGGAGCTATATGCACTACACCGCTTCCGTCGGAAAGCGTTACATAATTGTCGCAAGTGACATAATGAGTTTTTTTGTCCGTTTTAAAAAAGTC
>CALLXO010000215.1 GCA_937875645.1 uncultured Clostridia bacterium | reverse complement strand
TCTATTCAGAGCATAGCCAAAAAAGCCATTATAAAAAAGCTTACGGAAAAGACAGGCAAAAGTATTTTTTTAGAAACAGGAGCGGTTTACGGCGTCGAAGTTAATATTACTAAAGATGTTGTTTCTGTTGTTTTAGATACCAGCGGAGTGGGGCTTCATAAAAGAGGCTATAGAGATTATGTTTCGCAAGCCCCATTAAAGGAAACTTTGGCGTGTGCCTTGTTGCTTTTGTCCGATTTTAGTTTTGATGCGCCTTTTTGTGACCCCTTTTGTGGTAGCGGCACAATTGCAATTGAAGCGGCGAGGATAGCTTTAAATATTGCAAGCGGAGTGGATAGACAATTTGCTTATACAAGTTGGAAAAACTTTGACAACAGGGTATATTTGACAGCAAAAGAAAAAGCGTTGCAATGCCAGAAAACTGACAGAAAATTAGATTTTGTTGCTTCTGACATTGACGAAAAAGCTATAAAGTTATGCTATAGACATGCTTTGCGTGCGGGGGTTAGCTCAAAAATACGTTTTGAGCAAAAAGATATAAAAGACTTTTCTTCCGCTAAGTCAGGGGGAACAATAGTCACAAATCCGCCCTACGGGCAAAGGTTGTTAGATTTAACACAGGCGCAAGATTTAATGAAAATTTTGGGGCAAAAATACGCCCTTCTTTCTGACTGGTCATTGTTTGTGTTAAGCGCCGATATGGATTTTGAAAAATCGTTGGGAAAAAGAGCAGACAAAAAACGCAAATTGTTTAACGCGCAAAAGCAATGTAACTTATATCAGTATTTTAAGCAGAGCAATAATAAAAAAAGATTTACCCATTTAAAAGAATTTTTATAAAACAAATAAAAATTTTTATAATTATGGTATACTATATTTAACTATGAAAGAAGTTTTTCTAAAGAAAAAGGCCAATAAGGCATATCCTGCGCAAAAAATTACTCGTCAAGAGAAAAAGCATCAAAAAGCAGCCATAAGAGCTAGGGAAAGACGGCAAAATGAACTTAACAAAATTGCCAAAAAACAAGAAAAAGCCAACAAGCGAATTGAGCAGCTTAAAGCAAAAGGATTAGCCAATAACGGTGCAAAAATAAGAAAACCACGCTTTACGGACGAACAGTTAAGCCGCAAGCGTGCTTTGTTGCGGATTGCAGAACAACAAAGTCCCAATGCCGACTGGGTGCATTTAGACAATGCTGCGATGATTTTTCCTTCTACTGATACTCCCGACATCAACGGAATGTTTCGTTTGTCTGCTATTTTGAAGGAAAAAATAGACCCTTATACCTTGCAGCATGCTTTAAACAATACTATGCGCCGTTTTCCGACAATTACAAGCTCTATTAAACGAGGCGTGTTTTGGTATTATTTAGAGCCTTCCATTTATCCGTTGGTAGTGGAGGAGGAAAGACTTTTCCCCTGCACACGCATTCCTATGGATAGCCGCCACGCAGGCATAAGAGTAACATACTTTGATTATCGCATATCTGTGGACTTTTTTCACGCTGTCACTGACGGCAGCGGCGGCATCGTTTTTTTAAACACTTTAGTGGGCGCATATTTAAGACTCATCGGCGTTGAAATAAAGGATAAGGAATATTATCTTGATGACCGTGATAAACCGCAACGAGAAGAAGCGATAGACAGCTTTATGCAAATGGCAGATTTAAAAAGTCCAAAAATAGCAAAAGACGTTGTTAGCTTTCAAATACCCGGTCAAAGGTTAAACAATTTTTCTTTGATTGTAGTAAACGGCAGTATGGATTCGAGCCAATTAAACAGAGTAGCAAAAGAGCGGGGTGTGACCATAACGCAACTGCTTGCTGCTGTTATTGCTTGGGCGATAGAAGAAGAGCGACGCTTTTTTGGCTATTCCAAAAAACGCCCTGTCGTGATAAGCGTACCTGCAAATTTGCGCAAGTATTATCCTACTCCTTCTTTGCGTAATTTTGTCACCGTGATGAGTATTCACAGCAACGGCAGTACGGATTTTGATTCCATTTTAAAAACAGTAAAAGAGCAATTTATCCAGCAAAATAATATGGAATATTTCATGGGGACAATTAACTTTAACGTAAAAAGTCAACGCAACTTTTTAATTAAAATTTGTCCTTTAGTATTAAAAAACATTATACTAAAAATTGCCTTCGAAAAATACGGCGCAAAGGCACGTACAAGTACAATAAGTAATTTAGGCATTGTGAAGCCGCCTAAGGAATTTAGCGAACACGTTTGCCGATACGAGTTTATTTTAGGGCCGCAAAAGAGAGAAATGGTTAGTTTTAGTTGTTGCACCTATCAAAATAAAACGGTAATATCGGTAAGTCGTACTATTAAGGAATCAGGCATTGTCAGGCTTTTCTTTACTAAGTTGGCGGAATTAGGACTGTCCATTGACGTGGACACAAATTGTGATATATAATTATGAAACATTGTAGAAATTGTAAAGTAAATGTAAATAACCGTCTGGAAAATTGCCCGTTGTGTGGTAGTTTTCTTGAAGAAGGGATTGATGCGGAAAGTGATATCACTCAGAGCAAAATCACCTATCCGCCTTTAGCGGTGGAAAGCAAAAACAACAAAAACTTTTTGCAAAAAAATTTGCTTCCTTTCTTTTTGGTGACGGGGGCTGTTTGCATTGCCATAAACTGGATAATTTACAACGGCACACTTTGGTCGGGATATGTATTAATTGGACTGTTTGGCGGTTATTTTGCTGTTATGAATTCCGTTTACCGCCGCCGTCGGCTTTATAGTATGCTTGGGCTGAGCGGACTAATCAGCAGCATTTGCGTTTTGGGCATTGATATAGTGCATAGCCTTGACGTTTACGGAAATTTAAGCGGCGTTGCTCTTTCAATTGAATATGTTATTCCCGGTATTTTAATAGGTATAATTATCGTTACAGATATATTTATATTTGCAAACAAAAGTAAGTATAAATATTTTTTTGTGTCATTATTTTTAACAAGCATTTTAGCGCTGTTGCCGCAATTTTTTATTTGGGCATTACAGCTTAATCAATTAACATACTGGTTTACCTTTTCGTTGTTTTTCTTTTCCTTGCTAAATATGCTTGTTATGGTTACAGCGTACCGCAAAACCTTTAAGCAGGAAATGTTGCGTAAATTTAACTTGTAATATATCACAAAAATAAAATAAGAAGGGGTTAAAACAAAAGACGCCAAAACAAAAAGGATTGCTAACTAAATAGCAATCCCATTTTTTCAATTTACTGTGCAACCTAAGTTGACCAATCTTGCCGGAGCGGTATCCAAACAGGCGGCTACTCCAAAGCACTCTCGTGGCACATAATGCGCACTGCTTAATGCTGCTGCTTCCGCCCTGACATGGTTCGCGAGGGCATTATTGCACAAGACCTTGGTATCAACGCTCCTTATTTATTCCTGCCTCCCACAAAACTGGCCGCCCGAGGTATTCAGCCACGCTGTAGCGGTTTGCGTGTTATAGGGCACCGCTAGTTCCCCGCTTAGCACAGTAGAGTAATTTTATCATATTAGCCTAAAATAATCAACAACTTTGAAGCAAAAATCGTGGCAAAAACTTGCTAAAAATGGCATATTGTAGTAAAATTAATTAATACACAAAAACTAATAATATAAAAAACAATTGTTTACAGGACGAGAATATGTACAAAAAAGTAGATTCCAATTTAAATTTTGTCGAGCGCGAAAAACAGGTGCTAAACTTTTGGCGCAAAAATAAAATATTTGAAAAAACAAATACAAAAAACAGTGCCGATAAGGTGTTTTCTTTTTATGATGGTCCGCCCACAGCAAACGGCAAACCGCACATTGGTCACGTATTAACAAGAGTTATGAAGGATATCATCCCCCGTTATAAAATTATGAAAGGTTATTCTGTTTTAAGAAAGGCGGGTTGGGATACGCACGGTTTGCCTGTGGAGTTGGAAGTGGAAAAGTCCTTAGGCATTGACGGCAAGCAGGAAATTGAAAAATACGGTATTGAGCCTTTTATTAAGCAATGCAAGGAAAGTGTTTGGAAATATAAAGCTCAGTGGGAGGAAATGAGCGAACGTATTGGCTATTGGGTGGATATGGACAACCCCTATGTCACTTATGATGACAATTATATTGAGTCAGTTTGGTGGGCAATCAAAACAGTATCGGAAAAGGGGCTCTTATACGAAGGGCATAAAATTGTCCCTTACTGCCCCCGTTGCGGTACGGCGTTGTCTTCGCATGAGGTAGCTCAAGGCTATAAGGATGTTGAAGAGACAACAATTTTTGTCAAGCTAAAACTAAAGGAGGAAAAAGACACCTATTTTTTAGTTTGGACTACTACACCTTGGACACTGCCTTCTAACGTCGCTCTATGCGTTAATCCTAAACAAAAATACGTTAAAATTAAGGTAGGCGATACAAAATATATTTTAGCGGCAGCTTTAGTGCCTTTGTTATTCGAAAAAGACAGCTACGAAATAGTTAAGGAATACACAGGCAAGGAATTAGAGTTTACG
>CALLXO010000214.1 GCA_937875645.1 uncultured Clostridia bacterium | reverse complement strand
ACAATTTTTCCGCTATGCCAAAAGTAGTCGCAGAAGGCAGACAAGTAGTCAACAACATTCAAGCGGCTACCAGCATGTATTTTATGAAAACTATTTATACTGTTGCGCTAAACTTTCTGATTTTATTAGCAAACTACGCCTTTAACGTTACCGTCATGTATCCCTTTACTTCCGCAAACGTCATGCTGTTGGAAGTAGCTATTGTAGCAATACCCACTATGGTTTTAGCTCTGCAAAAAAACACTTCAAAAATAAAAGGAAGATTTTTACCTAATATTCTCAAAAGGTGTTTGCCCAGCAGTATCACCTTTTTGATAGGTACAGTATCACTGTTTTTTGTATACAGAAGCACACAAGCAAGCGACTGGTTAGGATTGACAATATCCTCTTCTCATTTTTCAACAATAGCAATATATACCTTTACCTTTGCTGCTTTTTATGCTCTTTATTTTGCTTGCCGTCCGTTAAATTGGTGGCGTAGGATACTTTTAGGACTATCGCTTTTGTTGACAATATTAGGGTTTTTGATACCCTTTGTCAGCAATATATTTGGATATACTTCTCTTTACGGACAGGAAAAATTGCTTGCTATAATCGGCATATTAGCATCCTTTCCTATTATGCTTTTTTTCAACAGATTATTTGAGGGGAAAAAACAATGGCAAAAACGGCAATAATAACAGGCGGCGGACGAGGTATAGGCAAGGCTTGTTCGTTGCTTTTAGCACAAAACGATTATAATGTGGTAATAAACTATAATAAAAACGAAACTGCAGCAAAAATCACGGCAGAGGAAATTAAAAAAAAGGGCGGCAACGCTATTTGCATACAAGCAGATGTTTCCGATCAATGCGCCGTAAATAATATGATACAAGTAGCCTTAAAGACTTTTAACAAAATTCATTGTTTAGTAAACAACGCTGGCATAGCCGCCGAAAATTGTTTACTTATAGATGCAGATAAATGTTTGTATGATAAAGTCTTTGACGTAAATATGCGGGGAGTATATAATTGTACTTATGCAATTTTACCGCATATGTTAAGTAACAGTAACGGCAGTATAATAAACATATCCAGCATATGGGGGCAAACAGGGGGCAGTTGCGAAGTGGTATACAGCGCAGCAAAAGCAGCGGTAATTGGCTTTACAAAAGCGTTGGCTAAGGAAGTAGGCTTCTCTAAAGTGCGTGTAAACTGTGTTAGTCCCGGCGTAATTGATACTGATATGTTAAGTTGCTTTACTGACAGCGAAAAAAGCGAGCTTATTTACCAAACACCTTTGCACCGATTGGGCAATCCTTTAGATGTAGCAAAGGCTGTATTGTTTTTAGCAGGAGACAATGCCGATTTTATTACCGGTCAAATATTGGCTGTAAACGGCGGTTTATATATTTAATAAGGAGTGAGCAAATGAAAGTATCTCAAATGGAATACAAACGCGTGGACGTTCGCGAAGTATCCCAAAAGCTTGATGATTTTATCTTGCGTTTTAAAAATGCAGAAAATGCTGATGAGCAATTAGCGTTGGACGAAGAAATCGGCAAGTATTTTGAAATTATGGACACGAATATGGCTTTGGCAAATATTCGTTTTACGCTAAACACAAAAGATGAGTTTTATAGTAAGGAAAAGGAGTATTACGATCAGGTAATGCCATCTTTAAGCGTAAAAATGAGGGAACTTGATATGTGCTATATACAAAGCAAGTTTAAGGACGAGCTGGTTAAGCACATCCCCGAAGTGTTTTTTACTAACAAAAAGTTAGAGAGCGAAACTATAAATGACAGCGTAGTGGAGGAACTAAAGAGGGAAAACGCACTCGTTACCGAATATACAAAGTTAATGAGCTCAATACAAATAAAATTCAAAAACAAAATTTACACTCGTTCGGAAATATCGCAGTTTGTTACCAATTCCAACAGGAAAATTAGACGAGGTGCTTGTTTAGCGGAAGGCAGAGCAATGAGGAAGGTAGCTAAAAAGTTAGATATTATTTTTAACGAACTTGTAGGCGTCCGCACAACGTTAGCAAAAAAATTAGGTTTTAAATCCTTTTCTGAAGTTGGATACCGTCGATTAGGCCGCAACTGCTATGACCAAAACGACATAGCGAAGTTTCGTCAAAACGTTAAAACATATATTGTGCCGCTATGCACAGAGTTAAAGCAAAAAATTTCCTCCGAAATGGGGTGGAAAAACTTGATGCTGTACGATAACAGCGTATTTACCAAAACAGAGCCTAAACCTATCGGCTCGATAGAGGAAATATTTGCTAAAGGCAAAAAAATGTATCAGGAAATGGACAGTCAAACAGGCGAGCTGTTTGAAACAATGACGCAAGCTGAGGCTTTTGACGTTGTCGCTCGTGACGGAAAATGGGGCGGAGGATATTGCACTGGTTTGCCGCAATATAAACTTCCCTTTATTTTGGCAAATTTCAACGGCAGCCATGACGATATAGGCGTATTAACTCACGAGTTTGGTCACGCTCTTGCTTCTTACCAAGCGTTTAATATCCCCCGTGTTTCTGCTCGTGGTAGCGTAACTTGCGAAACATGCGAAGTGCATTCTATGAGTATGGAATTTTTGACGTATCAATGGATGAATCTGTTTTTTGGAGAAAACACGCAAGAGTATATTTTTAACCATGTGGCAAGTTCCTTGACTTTTTTGCCTTACGGCACTATAGTAGACTTTTTTCAGCAGACAGTGTACGATTATTATTCGCTTAACGCTTCTGACCGCAACGATTTTTGGAGGCAAGCGGAGAGGGAATATTTGCCACATTTAAACAACAAAGGCATACCTTATTATCGTACAGGCAGACGCTGGCAGCAAAAAGCGCATATTTATGAGACACCATTTTATTACATCGATTATTGTTTAGCACAAATGACAGCTTTTCAGTTTTTGCAACTGATGCAGGAAGATTACAAAGGTGCATTCAAAAAATACCTTCAATTTGTTAAATTGGGCGGTACAAAACCCTTTTTAGACATCATTAAGGAAGTAGGCTTAAAAAGTCCGTTTGAGGAGGAGACATTTGCAGAGGTGACAGAAACTATACGGCAAATGCTAAAAATATAGAGATGGAAAATACTTTAAAAAACAAACAGAGTAGTACCTTGCGCCGCTTAAGCAAAAGGTGGTTTATTGACGCTTTTGGCGGAATGGCGATGGGGCTTTTTGCCACTTTAATTGCAGGTACGATTTTTTCGCAAATTGGCACGCTAATTGGAGACAATGCTATAG
>CALLXO010000213.1 GCA_937875645.1 uncultured Clostridia bacterium | reverse complement strand
CGATAACACAAATAAGCACAAGCCCTGCAATAACTAAAGGAGTAGCATCAAAAATAGGGTTAAAGGTGGCTTGTCCTTGGTAAACGTCGTAATTATATCCTTTTGCAGAATTGTTGGTAATAGTTATGTCGGCATTTGAAGCGACGGCTAATTTGCCTTCTTTTCCGTATACAAAAACAGCGGAAGTTACCCCCAACTCTCGGCATGCCTGACTGTTTACAAAAACTGCCGCACCGCTTTTATCTAAAGTACTAAGTGCAGTGGTCAAGCAGTCGTTTATCGCCGCACTTCTCCCTGCAATTAGCACGCTGTACAGTCCGCTTTGAGTGGGCATTCCGCTTTTTGCGTCAATTATATGGCAATACCTTTTAGCATTATGCTCAAAAAACCGCTGATAATCGCCGCTTACCGAAATACTTGTCTGAGAAATATTTTTTAGAGTAAGTAAGCCGGTACCAAAATTTTCCGCTCGTGGGTTTTCCATATCCACATTAAAGGGTTTGCCGTAAGCATTGTCCAAAAAAGAAATGCTGCTTGTGCCTATGTTAAAGTAACCCCTAGTTATGCCCTTTTGAGAAGCTATTTCTTTAAACAAATCACAAGCATAGCCTTTGCCAATACCGCCAAAATCAAGTTTGACGTTGTAGGTGTTTCCGTCGATTGTCACTGTATTAGATGGTTTTGTCAGCGTATTTGTGTCGGGATCAAAAATAACATCTTCAAAGTTAGTCAGCGTTTTAAAAGCGTCTATATAAACTTGTTGCGGCGGCGAAGGAGTGTTTCTGTCATATGGCATAGTTTGTCCAGTAATGTCGTTAAACCTTGCGCTAAAACCCCACAAGTCCACTAAATTGTATACAGCGGGATTAAATGCCCCCTCCGTAACAGCATACATTTGCTGCGCTAAATTAAAACAATTTGCAGTATGAACGCCCACCACCACGCTTTCGCCTGCCTTTGCGGCATTAAAGCGGTAAATATCGCTTCCCTCTTTGTTTGCTGAAAGTTGCGCTTCCACTTGATTTAAAGTTTCTTTCATCAAATTGACAGCATTTGTATATGTTGCCTTTGTAGAGTCATCATCGCTTGGAGCAAAAAGTTTTACACTTATATAAGTATTAAAGACAGAAAAACTATCAAATCCAAAAACAAAACTGTCGGCAGAAGTACAGCAAGAAAAGAAAATTAAAAAGCAACAAATTAAAATAAGAGCCAATGCTTTTTTCATCAAAAACCCAGCTCCTCGTTTACTAAAATTACTTTTATCCTGTCTTTATAACGTTGTGTTGCACTAATTAAGTAATTGCAGCATATACGCTTTTCGCTGTCACAGCCCTCCTCTAAAGTGCTGTTGGGGTTATTTAAGCTTATGCATTTGCCGCTAAACTCGCAGGGAGTGTTAGTGTGCATACGCTGAGCGTTTTTGGGTGCAGCTATAGTCTTTACTCTTAAAATAGCTTGCGATAAGTCGCTTACAATTTTGTTTTTGCCTGCTACCACTATCACCTGTTTTGCGCCGTACGCAATATTGCTTACCCTGTTGCTGTTGCCGTCTACATTGTACAGCACTCCGTCAAGAGTAATAGCGTTTGTGCTTGTTAAAAAGGTATCTGCCGTAAGCATACGATGACAAAGGTGTTGTTTTGCCATGTCATCAGTGCAGTTGCACCTGTCCAAAAAATTGTAATCGCCGTTTTTTACCAATGCCAAAACGCCGCACTCCTCAATAGTGCGACTGCCGCCCATACCTATTATTTCGCCTTTTTTTAATAGGCTTTTTACTATACCTACTGCATCATCTTTTGTTTCAGCGTAATAAAAAGCCATATTGTTTTTGTTTAAGGCTACTGCTAATTGTTTGCAAACTTCTTCCATAAAAAATATTTTAGCATAACTAACTAAATTTCGTCAACTAACTATTTGTTTGTCCTGTTTTAAAAAGTCCTGTGCTTAGGTATTTTTCGCCCCTGTCGGGGAATATGACCACCACCACTCCTGTGTCTATCTGCTCTGACAGCTTTTTAGCCGCCAACAACGCTGCGCCACTACTCATACCTACAAATATTCCTTCCTCTTTAACAATTTGACGGGTCATACTAAATGCTTCCTCCGTGTCAATCATTATGTGAAGGTCAATTAAATCGCTATTATAAATAGAAGGCACTATTGCTTCTTCCATATTTTTTAAACCCTGAATATAATGTCCTTTTGTGGGTTGAGCCTCCACAATTTTTATATGAGGATTATTTTCCTTTAAGCCTAAACCTACACCCATTATTGTGCCGCTGGTGCCTACTGCGCTGACTAAATGAGTTAAACAGCCGTTTGTTTGCTGCCAAATTTCCTCCGATGTCGTTTTGTAGTGCGCTATCTTGTTGTATTTGTTGGAAAACTGGTTAGTGCAAAAATACTTTTCTGGATACAATGCCGTAATCTCTTGCACATATTTTATTGCCCCGTCAGTGCCTAACTCGGGCGGCGTGGTGGTGACCGTTGCTCCGTACGCCTCTATCATCATACGTCTTTCTATACTGACAGCGGCGCTCATAACAATTTCTACCTTATATCCTTTGAGTACCCCTATCATTGCTAAAGATATGCCTGTATTGCCGCTTGTGGCTTCTATAATCGTTTTGCCTTTGGTTAGTTCGCCGTTGTTTATTGCCTGCTCTATCATTTTTAAAGCTATACGATCCTTTATACTCCCCGATGGATTAAATCCTTCTAATTTGGCAAAAACTTTCACGCCTTTTTTTTGAATTATTTTATTGATGCGTACAAGCGGTGTATTGCCTATCGTTTGTAAAATTTGTTGATACATATCTTCTCCTTTTTCGTAAAAAAAAATTAGTTTATTATTAAAAACTAATTTAAAGTACGCGTTTATGATTGTTTACAAAAACGCGTTTTATTTACAACAACAATTAATAATTGATGTGATTTTGTCCATTCTTTTCCTTCTTCTATATCTTTTTTATTATACTAACACCGCTAAAAAATTGTGTCAAGCAAATCACAGTAATTTACTATGAAATTACTTATTATATTTGTGAAAACTTTACCCAAACAGTTGAAAAATAAAATTTATTACTGTATAATTCATTAAGTTTAGAAAAAATATGCAAAATGAAACAGAAAAACTTAATAATGTAAATGAAGAAGTACCAACATCACAGAGTTTAACCTCTGACAAGCTGAAAAGCATGCCGGTGGGCAAATTGCTTTTTACTATGGCGTTGCCCGCTATTGTTTCGATGTTTATCGAATCGCTATACAATATAATTGACAGCTTGTACGTGTCAAAATTGGGGCAAGAAGCTTTGGACGCTATAGGTATCGGCCGCCCTTTAATAATGATTATCATAGCAACGGCTGTAGGCATAGGCGTGGGCGCAAATGCTTTTGTAGCACGACAATTAGGTTTTAAAAACAGAAAAAAAGCTGACCAGATAGCCAAAACCTCTCTGATTTTAGCAATAGGTGCTGGATTGGTTTTTTTGGCATTGTCCTTTTTTGTGCCTGTTCCTTTTGTTAAGCTGTTTACATCTAACGAAACTATAATTGCTTACGAAAAAGATTATATCTCTCTATATATGGCTTTTTCCATGTTTTCTATTGTGAGCATTGTGGGCGCAAAAGTGTTGCAAGCTACCGGCAATATGCGTGTGCCTATGATAAGTCAAATTGTAGGCTGCGTAACCAACATTATACTTGACCCCTTCTTAATTTTTGAAGAATTTTTGGGAATAGAAGGATTAGGCATGGGCATGAAGGGCGCGGCAATCGCCACTATTATTGGTCAAGCGGTTTCCTGCGCATATGTGCTGTTAGCGTTTGTAGTAAAAAAACAGGACGTAAGTATCTTCCCCAAGGGGCTAAAATTCAATTATAAAAACGTGTGGTCAATATTAAACATAGGTTTGCCTACTTTTATCCTTAACGCTATGGGCAGCTTTACGACAATAATAATAAACAGTATCTTAAAGCAATACGAAAACGGCATAACCGTTATGTCGGTATTTTTTATCTGTCAGTCTTTTGTGTTTATGCCGGTTTTCGGACTTACGCAAGGCACTATGCCTATTTTAAGCTACAATTATGGCGCAAATTTACGGCATCGATATAATAGGTGTTTTAAGCTTTCGCTTATTACCGCTTTATGTTTTATGTTGTTTGGATTGGTGATTTTTCAATTTTTCCCCCAACTAATCGCAACAATTTTCAGTTTAAGTGTAGTCGCAAAAGCAGATACTGTTTTAGCCTTTAGGATACTGAGCATATCCTTTCTGCCCGCAGCTTTTAGCATATTGACAATAACATTATTGCAATCGCTTAATGCTGGGTTTTATTCTATGAGCATGTCGCTACTCAGACAATTAGGTTTTGTTATTCCTTTTGCGTTTTTGTTAAACTTTTTATTTGGATTTAAAGGTGTTTTTTATTGCTACCCTATAGCGGAAATATTTACTTTGCTTATATTTTTGCCTATTGCTTTCGGTAAGTATAAAAGAAGCTTTCAAAAACGTGAACAACTCGAATTATTAAAACAAGGCGCAGAATAAACTACTGCCCTAAAAGCTATTTAATCTAATATTAAAAGAATAAAAACAAACTGTCTGATGAGTTTAGCTTCAGACGGTTTTTTTTGTAAAAAGATTGTGTTATATCTATTATTGTTGTATAATTAAAACGGAGTAAAAAATTATGTTAAATTTTATTTTTAGTCTTACGCCTTTAGATTCGGCGGTTTTTATCGGATGGTGCTTGCTGTTTTTGTTGGCAATACCTCTTATTATTAAGGCAAAAAACAAATTTTTTACGGTGTTAATGTGCCTTTTTATGGTTTTTACCGCAATAAAGACGTTGGAACTGGCATTTTCTGATTACATATCCACATGGTTAGCATCTCTTCCCTCTGGGCAAATTATATTACAAGTGACTTTGTTTGTTATTGCCGTATTTGATACAGTAATAGCACTTCTGCTGTTATTTACAAAACCAAAATTTAAAAAAGCCGTTTTTATCCCCTTTGTTGTCAGCAACGTATTTATTACGCTTGCTTATAATATTAAACCGCTGACTGATTTGTTTGTAACAAACATTTATAATCTATTTGATACTGTTAGTTCCTACGCTGTTTATGCAAAAGTGGGTGTAACGTTGATTTTCTTTATTTTGCTGCTTATATATAAATACGTCAAAAAGGAGCAAGCAAAAGAGAAGACGGCTGCGACAGTTGCGAAGAATAACGCAAAACAGCAGTCAGTTGACGAAACGAAAAATAACCTTTTGGCACAAAAGGCAGAAGCAACGCAAAACACCTCACCGGCAAGCGTACAACCGCCTTTAATAGTTAAAAATGAAAGTGTGCATAAAATGTTTTGTAAAAGCTGCGGTTATTTGGAGGAGACGGAAAACAGCATTTGTCCCCATTGCTTTAATGGATTAACAACTTTAAAGGAATGCCCCCATTGCCGCAATATGACAAACGGCAATTATTGCGGAAGATGCGGCACAAAGGTTAATTCTTAAGCTTATTCAGGCAGCTTAAACTAAAAGAAATGTTAAAATTCAGTCATTGCAATGGTCCTACCAATTAACCATAAACTAAAGGGTTGCTAAATTAATGCAACCCCTTTTTGTATTTTATTTTAATTGGCTCTTTATATTGCTTCTTGCTTTCGGTATATATTTTGTCTACTAAGTTAATTTGTGCTTATTTGTTTTTGAAGCAACAAAGCGTATGACTGACGGGCTTTTTAATATGAAAAAAGTCAAAACCACGTTTAACGTCAGCCAAAACCATTGTGTCATAGCTTTTCGCACTACGGTTGCTAAAAACAACGGAAGCCCCATATTAATTAGCATTGTGGTGGTAGGATAATAAGCTTGCATGCCCATATTATAAAGCAGCGATTCCCCCGCCGCTGTCAATCCTAAAGTACAAAAAATAAAAGACAGTACCGCCGTAAATACAAGCTTAACAGCTACGCTTTTTGTTTTTAGGTGTCTAAACATCAGCCCTGCAATCAAAGCCATAACCGCGTTGCTTAAAGTAATAAGCGGCATAAAGGGCCCTTCAGGAAAGAGTATAGCCGGCAAAAAATCAGCTAAAGCGGCTATCCCTGAGCCAAACCAAGGACCGACAAGCGCCCCTGCCAAAAAGCAAAACGCATAGACAAGGCTTATTCGCCCAAAGGTGTCGATACGCGGCATTGCAGAAGACAAAAGGTTGAGCGCTATGCCCATAGCGGCAAGTACTGCCGTTAAAGTGATAAGATATGCTTTTTTTGACATACAAAAAAGACCTCCCGATATTTTTTACCGCGAAAGGTCCGTGTGAAAACGACGCTACAAAAAGCGAAGATATGACAACGGACGCGAATAAGTATCGCAGAGAAAACTCTTTCGTGCACGGGCTACTTCCCATCCCGCGCCACTTTACGCACTTATCCTACTTTGCCTAATAAGAATAGCACAAACAAATTATATTGTAAAGCATTATTACTGCTTATGCATTTTTCGACATATTAAAGCAAAGGCAAAAGGTATATTTTTCTTTCTTAAATGCAAATTAAACATATGCTGATAATACTTTTAAGAGGCC
>CALLXO010000212.1 GCA_937875645.1 uncultured Clostridia bacterium | reverse complement strand
ATTTTGATATAAATGTTAAGGAAGCAAGGAGAATGGACTTATTTTGTAAGTATGCTTTAGCTTCCGCCAAGCAAGCTGTTTTTGATAGCGGTATTGAGGGTAAAGTTTCGCCAGAGAGGTTTGGCGTTTATATAGGTTCGGGGATAGGCGGCATAAATACTTTGTTAGAAGAATGCGTCAAAGGACACGAAAAAGGCGTTGCAAGAACATCACCTTTATTTATTCCCAAGATGATTGCCAATATGGCATCGGGGCACGTGTCCCTTCGTTTCAACGCGCGTGGAGCATGCTTGCCGGTAGTAACAGCATGTGCAACTTCCACAAACGCAGTAGGTGAAGCATTTAGAGCAATAAAACACGGTTATGCTGATGCTATTATTGCGGGAGGCACAGAGGCGGCCATTGTGCCTGTAGCTGTTGCGGGATTTACCAATTGTATGGCGCTTTCGTTAAAAAATGACCCACTTAACAGTTCCACACCTTTTGATAAGGATAGAGATGGTTTTGTAATGTCAGAAGGTGCTTGTACATTAATTTTAGAAGAATACGAGCATGCTTTAAAGCGAAAAGCAAAAATATATGCCGAAATTTCTGGGTACGGAAACACAAGCGATGCTTATCACGTTACCGCTCCCGACCCGTCGGCAGAATCGCCTTCTTTGGCAATTAAAATGGCATTAAAAGAGGCAGGCTTAACAGGTGCCGAAGCTATTTATTACAATGCACATGGCACAAGCACGCCTTTAAATGATAAAACAGAAACTTTGGCATTAAAAAAGGCGTTTGGACAATACGCTCCGCAGATAAAAATAAGTTCGACAAAGTCAATTACAGGGCATATGTTGGGCGCAGCGGGAGCGGCTGAAGCGTTGGTGAGTATACTTGCCTTAAAGCATGGCGTTATTCCGCCTACTATCGGCTACAAAACATTTGATCCAGAATGTGATTTGTTTTATACACCAAACACCGCTATTAAGTTTGATGCAACTGCAGCATTATCTGCCTCCTTTGGATTTGGCGGACACAACGCTTGTATAGCGTTAAAAAAGATATAAGGAGACTATAATGGAAGCTAAAAAAATTTTGGAATATGCAAAAATTTTAAACGACTGCAATTTAAACGAATTGGAAATAACGGAAGGCGATACAAAAATAAAATTGGTGAGCGGACAAAATAAAGGGCAAAATGCTCCATGTGCTCAGACAACAGTTTCGCTCAACAGTAGCTTTGGTGCGGAAAAACCTATCGACTTTAATAATATGTACGAGTTAAAATCCCCCATGGTGGGAGTGTTTTATACCTCTCCTTCTCCAGACAGTCCGCCTTTTGTTAAAATAGGCGACAAAGTGAGTAAAGGCAGTGTTCTTTGTATTATTGAGGCGATGAAAATACTCAACGAGATATGCGCAGACCGGGACGGAGAAATAGTGGATATATGCGCACAAAACGAACAAATAATAGAATACGGTCAAACTTTATTTAAAATATTTTAACGGTAAAAATGAACAGCATGAAAACAAAAATGAACAGTAAAGAATTGGAAAACTTTATTCCTCACAGAAAGCCTATGCTTTTAGTAAATAACGTGGAGTTAGGCGAGGACGGAATGTCATACGGCAGTTATAAAGTAACGGGAGACGAATGGTTTTTGCAAGGGCATTTTCCTAATATGCCTATTGTGCCGGGTGTTATTCAGTGCGAAATGTTGGCGCAGTCAAGCTGTATGTTACTACTCGAAAACATAAAAGGCAGGACACCATTGTTTGGCGGATTAGACAAAATACGCTTTAAAAAACAAGTTCGTCCCGGAGACACTGTAGAGCTGGTATGCAAACTAAAAAAAGCACGAGACCCCTTTTATTTTGTTTCGGGCAAGGGTCTTGTGGAGGGGCAAGTCTGCGTAAGCGGAGAGTTTTTCTTTGTGCTTATATAAGGAGCAAAATTGATTTCTAAAATACTTATTGCAAACCGCGGCGAAATAGCCGTCAGGATAGTAAGAGCGTGCAAGGAAATGGGTATTACCAGCGTTGCAGTTTTTTCTGACGTAGATAAAGACGCTTTACATGTAAGTTTAGCGGACGAAAGTTATTGTATAGGTCCGTACAAAGCAAAGGACAGCTACCTAAATATGGGAGCAATATTGTCTATCGCTACAGCGTGCGGCGCCGAAGCCATACACCCCGGTTATGGACTGCTGTCAGAAAATGCTGAGTTTGCGCGGTTGTGTCGGGAGTGTAATATTATTTTTATTGGTCCTCCCCCTGAGGTAATAGAAAAGATGGGCAAAAAAGACGAAGCCTTACGCACGATGCAAAAAGCAGGTGTTAATACAGTGCCAGGCAGCGCACAGGCGGTGACGGACATTAACCAAGCTATTTCCTTTGCCGAGGAAATAGGCTATCCTGTACTGCTAAAAGCCCGCTCGGGGGGCGGCGGCAAAGGCATAAGAAAGGTAGACAACAGCGAGCAGTTGGAACGGTTGTTTTTGTCGGCTTCGGCAGAAGCGGCAAATTCTTTTAATGACGGTGCTCTGTATGTAGAAAAGTATCTTTTCCCTGTTAAGCATGTGGAAGTGCAGATTTTATGCGACAATGATAACAACATCGCAATTTTAGGCGAAAGAGATTGTTCGGTTCAACGCAAAAACCAAAAGATGTTGGAGGAATCGCCCTGTATTGCTTTAAATAATAAAACAAGAGCAAAGTTGTTTGAAATGGCAAAATCAGCGGCAAAAGCCATAAACTACACCGGCGCAGGCACTTTAGAATTTTTGCTTGACGGACAAGGCAAGCTGTATTTTATGGAAATGAATACCCGCCTTCAGGTAGAGCATACGGTAAGCGAAATGGTGACGGGGTTGGACCTTGTTAAATGGCAGATACGCATAGCGGACGGAATGAATATGGACTTTTTAAAGGAAGGTGTTTCGTTAAACGGTCACGCTATAGAGTGTCGCATAAATGCGGAAAAATCTGACAACGGAATGCCTTCTTGCGGAAAAATCAGCTTGTTGCATATTCCGGGAGGACCTAATGTTAGGTTTGATACGGCTTTGTATCAAGATTATAACGTATTGCCTTTTTATGATTCTATGATAGGCAAGCTTATTGTATATGCAAAAACACGTGAAGAAGCAATAAGAAAAATGAAAGCCGCTTTATGCGAATTGGTAATTGAAGGCATTCATTGCAACAGGGAAGCGTTGATAGAAATTATTGAAGATGAGGAATTTGAGTCGGGTAGATACACTACTGATTTTTTAACAAAGAAATTTAAGGATAAGGTTAGCGGATAATGATAAGAAAAGGACTTTTTAAATGGCCAAAAAATAAAACGGAGGGCACGCCCAAAAAAGCAAACGCTTTGCATAGCGGATTACCCGATGATATATGCTGTAGTTGTCCAACGTGCAAAAAAACAAATTTTGTAAGCAGAGTCAGAGAAAATCTTTTAGTATGCCCTTATTGCGGGCACCATTTTAAGATGGGCGTAAGACGTCGTATTGATATGATTAGCGATGACGGTACCTTTAACGAAATGTTTGCTGAAATTGCTGGCAGAGATGTACTTTCCTTTCCAGAATATCAAACAAAAAAAGAGACAGCGCAAAAAGCAAGCGGCGAAAAAGAGGGGGTAGTATGCGGAGTATGCAGCGTTTTAGGAGCGCAAACGGCTGTCTTTGCGATGGAGTCGGAATTTATGATGGGCAGCATGGGAAGTGCAGTGGGCGAAAGAATCACGCTGCTTTTTGAATATGCTACATTGAATAAATTACCCGTTTTAGGATTCTGTTTATCAGGCGGAGCAAGGATGCAGGAAGGTATGGTGTCACTTATGCAAATGGCAAAAACTGCCGCAGCGGTTAAAAGACACTCAGACGAAAATAACTTGTATATATCCGTTCTTTGTGACCCTACGTCGGGCGGCGTCACCGCCAGTTTTGCTTCCTTAGCGGATATAATAATTGCCGAGCCCAACGCACTTATTTGTTTTGCCGGTCCGCGTGTTATCGAACAGACAATTCGCCAAAAACTGCCTCAGGGCTTTCAGCGTGCGGAATTTTTGCTGGAAAAAGGCTTTATAAACCTTATCTGCAAAAGAGCAGAGCTTAAGGAACTGTTGGCAAATATTCTTAAACTTCACGAGAGAGGGGGCAAGCTATGAAGGCATATGAAAGACTGATGCTTGCACGGGGTAAAGACAGAGCTTCGGCAAGCGATTATTTTTCTCGTTTATTTGATGGTTTTATCGAAATGCACGGAGACAGGCGTTTTGGCGACGATAAGGCGGTGATTGCCGGATTGGCAACCTTTCACGGCAAACCAGTGACTCTTATTGGTATCGAAAAGGGCAAAAACATAAAAGAAAGAGTGGCTAAAAACTTCGGTTGTGCTCATCCCGAAGGGTATCGAAAAGCGCTTTTGCAGATGAAGCAGGCGGAAAAATTTGATAGACCTGTTATATGTTTTGTCGATACAGCGGGTGCTTATTGCGGCATAGGTGCGGAAGAAAGAGGTCAAGGGCAGGCAGTGGCGGAATGTCTATACGAAATGTCTGTTTTAAAAGTGCCTTGCGTTACTGTTATCACTGGAGAAGGGGGCAGCGGCGGTGCATTGGCATTAAGTGTGGCGGACGAAATTTGGATGTTAGAAAATGCTGTTTTTTCCGTTATATCACCGGAGGGGTGTGCGAGCATATTATGGAAGGATGCAAAAAAAGCGCAAAAAGCTGCCGAATGTTTAAAGATAACAGCAGACGACTTATTATCCTTAAAGATAATTGACGAAATAATATCGGAGGAAGGCGGATTAGAGGAGATATGCAAAAAGCTTGATGAAATGTTGGTATTATTTTTAAACAAACAAAGGAAAAAAACAGTAGACACTCTAATAAAAGAACGCTACGAAAAGTACAGAAACATAGGAAGGTTTTTATGATTTATATTGTTACCGACAGTACGGCATATTTGACAAAAAAGGAAGCGGAGGAGCTTAATGTAAAAATTGCGCCGGTGGGTTATTATATTTCGGGCACCTCTTTTGGCGAATCATATGCCGACTGCAACGGCGATTTTAAAAAGGATATACAACAAGGGGGGGACAGCAATAAAACTTTTCATACAAATAATTCTGTATTTGCCGGCATTTTTTCCGAACTAATTACGTCAGGCAACGAAGTTTTATGCTTTACCCTTTCTTCAAGGCTAAGCGGAACTTATTCTAGCGCATGTATTGCCGCAAAGGAAGTGGGAGAGGATAAGATAAAGGTAATTGACAGCCTATCAACGGCAGGCGGTATGTATTTCTTGATAAAAAAAGCACGTCAATTAATTAATAGCGGCAAAAACCTTAATCAAACAGCGGACGAAATAGAAAAAATGCGGGAAAACATTGGAACGGTCTTTTCTGTTGACGATATTAACCCCTTACGCAAAAGCGGAAGAATGGGTATAGTAAAACGGTCGGTAAATACTATGCTTAATCAAAAACCTGTTTTTATCTTGTTGGAAGGCTCGGTGGTTAATTTGCTGGTATCAAGAGGCAGTGTGGAACAAATAATGCATTTAAAAGATAGCATTCCGGCTGATGCTGATGAGGTTGCTGTTCATTTTGCTTGTGATTCTTTTCTTGTGGAAAAATTTGTCAGCGCATTAAAAGAGTATTGTAAAAAAGCTAAGATAATTAAACGTATATTGGGACCGGTGTTGACTATTCATTTAGGTAACGGCATACTGGGCGCATCGTGGATAAAATACGACAAAATTCCAATTTAAAAATCTTTGCGTTTGCGTAAAACTTTGATATAATAAAAATTGAGGTAATTTTATGTCAAAAGTCAAAAAAAGATTAATAGTAGCAGGCAGTATCCTTTTAGCTTTAATATTGTTTTTATCGGTATGGTATTTTGGCGCTTTTTATCCAAATTTTAAATCTACAAAACGCTTTGCAATCCCTGGACTTAAAGAGGGTTTTGTTCCGCAAGGCATGAGTCGAGCCGACAATTTTGGTATGTGGCTTATTTCGGGATATATGGCGGACGGCTCTAAAAGCCGTGTTTATAAGGTGAGGGAAAGCGACGGCTTCACAACTTATTTTACTCTTAAAAATACCCAAGAGGATAAAATTTTCGGTCATTTGGGCGGCATCGCTTCAAACGGCGACAACG
>CALLXO010000211.1 GCA_937875645.1 uncultured Clostridia bacterium | reverse complement strand
TGTCAAAAGCGTTTACAAAAACAACCTGCACATTCGCCAATTTGTTTATATACGCTTGCGTACTTGATAATTCAGAATACGTTTCGTTTATTTTGAAATATAACGTTATATTTTTGCTAGGTGCAACATTTAACTCCGCTCTTGTGTTGCGCACTTTTGTGACAATCTCTTTGACGGCGTTTATTAAGGTTTTTTCCTTTTTAAAATTGAGTTTTTTGTCCGCTTGAGGAAATTTTTGCAGCATAACAGTCTCATCATGAATAGGCAAGCTTTGATAAATTTCCTCTGTTATAAAAGGGGTAATTGGATGCATAAGTTTAAGAATACCCTCTAAAACAAAATAAAGCACACTTGCCGTAGCGGTTTTTTGCTCGTCAGTGCCGTTAAATAAAACAGGCTTGCTAAATTCGATATACCAATCGCAAAAAAAGCTCCAAACAAAAGAATATATTGCGGCGCAGCTATTGCCTATCTCGTATTTTTCGAAATTTTTTGTTACCTCTTTTACGCATTCGTTAAACTCACACAAAATCCATTTATCGGCCAAGCTTAATTTCAACTGGCTAAGAGGTAAAATATTTTTTCCTAATAAATTCATCAGCACAAAACGGCTTGCGTTCCACAATTTGTTCATAAAATTGCGGTTGGCAATAATCTTTGCTTCGGAATATCTAATATCCCCTCCCTTTGCTACGCCGTTTAATAAACTAAAACGCAAAGTATCAGCACCGACTTTTTCTATTACTTCCAGCGGGTCAACACCGTTGCCTAACGATTTGCTCATTTTTCGCCCTTGCTCATCTCTGACTATCCCATGAATCAAAATATCTTTAAAGGGTATTTGCTGAGTATGTTTAAGGGAGGAAAATATCATGCGTGCCACCCAAAAGAAAATTATATCATAAGCGGTGACAAGTACATCGGTAGGAAAGAAATAATCTAAATCCTCCGTTTTGTCAGGGTACCCCAAAGTGGAAAAAGGCCAAAGCGCACTAGAAAACCAAGTGTCCAACACGTCTTCGTCTTGAGTAATATTACTGCTGCCGCACTTTAAACAAACATCTGGTGTTTCCTCTTCACAAATCACCTCGCCGCAATCAGCGCAATACCAAACAGGTATACGGTGTCCCCACCACAATTGACGGGAGATACACCAATCTTTTATGTTGTTCATCCAATTGAAATAGATTTTTTCAAACCGTTTTGGCACAAAGCGCAATTCGCCGTTTTTTACCACATCCACTGCCGGAGCGGCTAATGGCTCCATTTTTACAAACCATTGCTTGCTTACAATAGGCTCTATCACCGTGTTGCAACGGTAGCACTCTCCCACATTGTGTTTATAGTTTTCTATTTTTACCAGCTGACCGATAGTACGCATAGCTTCTACTATCTTTTTGCGTGCTTGTGCGGTAGACAAACCTACATAGTCCTGACCTGCTATTTCGTTTAATGTGCCCTCATCATTCATAACGGAAATGACAGGCAAATTGTGCCTTAAGCCTACTTCATAATCGTTGGGGTCATGAGCGGGTGTAATTTTTACAACGCCTGTTCCAAAATCCATTTCGACATATTTGTCAGCAATAACAGGAATTTCCCTATCCACAAACGGCACAATCAGCGTTTTACCTATCATATCCTTAGCGAATATCGTCAGGGTTGACGGCAACCGCCGTGTCTGCCAACATAGTTTCGGGACGGGTTGTTGCAAATGTCAAACTGTGTTTTTTGTCATGGGTATAATATTTGAAAAACCATAAGTTTCCGCTATGCTCTTGATAATTCACTTCCGCATCGCTTATTGCCGTTTTGCATTGAGTACACCAATTTATAATGCGGTCGCCTTGATAAATTAGTCCTTCCTTATACATTTTTACAAATAC
>CALLXO010000210.1 GCA_937875645.1 uncultured Clostridia bacterium | reverse complement strand
GTTAAAAAGCTTGAATGAGCTTCCAATAAATTTAATGCTTGCTTATATTAGCACATTTCTATTATTTTATCAAGCAATTTCGCAATAATCAGCAAACTTTGTAGTAGAGTGCATTGAAAAATGAAAAGCAACAGATAAAAAAGATTCATAGCGAATCAAAATTTGGTTGAGTGTTTTTGTTAGACTCAAACACCGAGGAAAAACGCTATTAATTAAGTAAATTTTACCATACAAACCAAAAGGTAAACTTTTAGCTTTATTAATAGCTATCTTTTATTACTCAGCTACACGTCGACTCAAACTGCCTTTGAACAAGAACTTCTGAAACCTCCATTCTCCCTAAGAATTTTTTAACAAATAACTATCTTAAACTTATTATTATAGCAATGATAGTTAAGCCATTCCAGCATATTTATCTGATAAATATTGTTGCCATTCGTCGATTACCTGATTTTCTGCTTTACCTATAATGTCAATAAAATCGTAGGTTTCCGCATACAAAGCAATAATTTTATCCATACCGTAATTATTTATAACGTATATTAAAAAGCTCAAACAATTGACAGTCCTATCGTTCTCTATTCTTGTAGGAGATTTCGGACTGAGATATGCAGCAGTGTCGATAAATTCAAAAATGCTATAGGGTAAATTATTATTACTAAGATAATCAATAATAAATGCCTTTCTTTGGTTTACTTCCGGATCGGTCTCAATTAGAGCGTAAAAATCATAATATAATATTGTTTTATATATTCTATAGCCGCTATATTCTGATAATAAATCAAAATAATCACATAAAGCTTCTGTCGTCCAGTTTTGGTAAAAGTCATATTTTCTGAATGCCACAGAATGAGTATATTCATGTATTAAAGCAAATAAATGTTCCACTAAAATCTTGTTTCCTGTTGCATACGTATATCCCCCATAATGCATAGAATCCAAAAGAGGATCATTTGTTTTAATTGTTACATCTACTTTATCAGCTTTGTCATATTTAAAACTGTTTCGTATAAACTTATAGCTTTCTTCAAAACAGGCAAAGACTTCTTTAATGTTGGAATATTCCATATCAAAAAGATGCCGATACTCCACGCTAGTTTTGTCTTGATAATCCTTTTCGACATAATAGTGGCAGGAAACCGTTTCTATACGTAAAGGATAGTCCTCCGTAAAATTAGAATACCTTAATAATTCGTCGGCGGGAGCAACATAATAAGGAGCGTTGAAGGTTTTTAAAAATTCATTCATATATATTGCGTAACGGTGATCAAATGCGAAAGAAAATTCCGCGGATGATTGTATTAGGTTTTTTACTGTTTCTGCCCCATAATTTTCCGTTAAAAACTCGAAAAATTTAACGGACAAAGCCTTACTCATTTTGACGTCTTCCTTGCTTACGTAAGAACTGTTAAAACATGGGTAAGATAAGTCATAAATATCTAAATTCTTGTTTGATTTCACGTATTTTTTTATCGCGCTGTCGCTTGCGATGGAAACGGAACCCCAACCCAAAGCCTTTTTTGTCGCTGCCGCTTTACCATACAGCAAGCCGTAATTTGCATAGTGCTTCGTCATTCCCTGTAGAGTAGCTATTATCATTTCCGTAGATTTATATTCTGATGGGTCGATATGAATTCTGTTGCCTAAATCTTCCTCTGTGACCAGCGACTCCGCGTCTTTATAAATATAATATACTAGTTTCTGTTCTGGTTTTAAGTATTTTAAAAGCTCTTCCGCATAGCTAACAAATCTGTTTCTTTTGCTTTCCTTTATGTCTTTATCTACGTAATAAACGGCATGCTCTGTTGTGACCGCGACTGATTGGTATATGATTTGATTTTCATATAAAGAAGTAACCATATCGTCGGCGTTTTTCCAATCATAGTTATTGATTGTTATGCCGCAACCGGCTACGGAAAGCAAGGTCGCCATAACAAGTAATAGGATAATAACGGTTTTAAATGGTTTTTTGTACATTTTTGGTATCTCCTTATTTTATTTTAAATAATTTATATTATCGCACAGTAATTTGTCTTTGTCACTGTTCGTCGCTAAAATTATAGTTTTTGATTTAGAAAGATCTCGGAATAAATTATATATTTTTTCTTTGGAATTTTCATCTAAGTTTACAGTCGCCTCGTCTATTAAAATTATGGGTCTATTCATAAGCAACATTCTTGCAATTTGTAGTTTTTGAGTTTGCCCCACTGATAGCTTGTTTTGGTCGTTAAACTCTGTTGAAAAACCGTAAGGCATTTTATTTATATCGTCTAGTAAGTTTACAGCTTCACAGGCATTTTTTAATTCTTCTTGTGTGATTTTTTCCGATCCGTCAAATAATAAAATATTATCAATTAAGCTTAAATCAAAAAGTACGGGATTTTGCTTTACAAAAGCAAAATTCTCTTGTAGTGAATGGTACTTGATATCATCTATATTTTGATTTGATACTTTGATTATTCCGCTATCTATAGAATATACCCTATTTATCAAATTTAAAATTGTAGTTTTCCCTGAACCGTTACAGCCCATAATACCATTAATTAATGTAGGTTCAAAATTTATGCTAATTTCTTTTAATACTAATTTATTATTTAAGAATAATGTAACATTATGTAATTCTATGCTTCCATTTGGCTTAGTTAAGTTTGTTTTTTCCTTTTCAGAATTACAATGGCTATTATAGATTGTATCTAGTTCTTCAATTCTTTCTAAAACGACCATTGTAGGCTGTAACGAAGCATTCAAATTAACTATTGATGATAAAGAGCCCGCAAAATCAGAAGAATAACTGTTAAAAGCAATAAAATCGCCAAGTATTAATTCTTCGTAAATAACCAGTCCTGCGCTAATACCATAATCAGTAAATAATTTATTATTTCTAAAATGCTACATATTAATGATACTTTTAATTTCATTTTTTCATTTTTTATATGCTCAAATTTAATTTCTTCAGATTTATCTAAAAATGCACATGAAATTTTATTATTTCCCTTAATTGCTTTAATTTCATTTATATTGGTTACGATATTTTTATAAAACCCCATAAATTTATCTGATATCTTATAAATGTTTTCTTAGATTTTATTTTTCCCCATAATGGTTATTTACTACATAAAAATGGGATAGGTAACTATTAGAGCTAACGCTAATGGCCAACTGATAAAAAATATAAAGCCTATACCTATTACAGATATAGTATTAAAAAAACTATTCACTGTTAGAAAAACAAAAGAAGTAATACCGGAAGTCATTTACAATTAGACAAATATCTTACCATTATTGAAATCTTATAATGTATATGGTGGTACTGAAAGAAGTTTGTCTTATAAGGTTTTTTAACATTAAGATTAATTGTAGTCTTGATGTTATTTGATTAAGCACTATTGAAATCATTTTAATTAGGATTAAGATGGCAAGCAAAATCGCTAAATTTTCGATGCTTTTGCTTAAGATACTTGTTATTACATGTGATAACAAAAGTGGACTTATTAAATTTACCAACAAAGAAATAAATATAATAAAATATTTAATATGCACAATAATTATATACCGAACGTGTAGAATCGCTAACCCTTGTTGGGTTATAAAATCCTACATCGTTAAATAACTATCATATTTATTTAAACCTATCGTAGTCTCTGTTTCTGCCAAAGCATATTGTCTTGGTATTGATATAACCAAAACCGAAATAGTTATAAATAACATAATAAGCAAAATAATATTGCAAAATTTCTTAGATAATTTTGCTTAATTTTTTCATAATAATTACTCCCTTTTTTTAACAAAATACAAATAACTCAGTTTCTTACTATAATAATATCGACGTATACTGGTACTATTATATCGTTTATCTAAATTCATAGCTTGATTAAATACGACACTTACTGAGTACCTACCCATTGAGTGCTTCGGCTATCTGTTTCATTTTTTTTGATTAAATACGACACTTACTGAGTACTTACCCGGTTCTATTGCATATTCTTTATAGTTGTGAGAACCTTTAGGGCTGTACCTAATTTTAATTAAGTCTTTTACTCTTGCCGTCACGTACTCCTTTTTATACTTTATTTTGACCTTTATATCAGGGTTTTTCCCTGCAAAAGGAAGTTCGTAGGTTCCATTCCTTTCTACTTGTTCGTAGACCATACTCCCAATACTGTATTTCCCCAATGACACATAAACCTCCATTATTAGCCTGATAGGTCTGTCATCAAATTTGTCCTCCTTGCATCCTGTCAACGTAAAGCTCCTTTGCCGAATTGTTTTCGCTTTCGAGCGCTTAAGCTAGCGTAATTATACCTTTTCCCTATCCGACACAAAGGAATAATAAGCAGATTTAAACGCAATGATTCCTAAAGCTATTCATGCGGTTATTACCATAGCGGTTGAAATCTTTTATAACATATATTATCGCAATAGACGCAAATAAAAGTACGGCTATCCATGGAAAAATACAGCAACTTAATACCTTAATTTTATCCTAATTAAATGAATTTTTTAATTGTTTATCGCGCATATTTATCTCACCATATCGATAGGTTTCATTTTGGCAAGTTTTCTTAGCGGAAGAGCCGCGGCTAAAAACGGCAGTCCCAAACAGGCGGCTAAGGAAATCAAAAAAGTCCAAAAGTCATAGTATAGCCATGTAATACCACTGACTGTCATATTGCATAGCACTACGTTTGTAAAATGCGCCGCTATAAATACGCCTATGGTGGACAACAGCAATACGGCGACCGCTATAACAGCTACCTTCACGAGGTATATTTTAGCAATGTCAACGGTCCTTACTCCCATAGAACGCAATATTCCTATTTCGTGCTTTTGGTTTAATAACGTGTAAGAAATCACGTTGATTACAACTAAAACGGCTGCAATAAGAAGAATTAGCGCAAAAACAGCAAACATATCCGCAAAGCCCATAAAGATATTTTCTTTTTCGTATATAAAGGTTGAGTAAGGCGAGACAGTGACAATCGCATCTTTGCTTCTTAGTTCATTCAATAGCTTACTGCTATTGATTGCGTCCAAATTCAACAATACAGTATACCCCGATAAACCCAACAGACGAAAGTCGGTGCTCTTTTCGGTAGACATTGCTATGCCTGTACGTAAGTCGCCGATTGTATCTCTTTGCGCATAAACACCCGCTAACCTCATGTCGTGTAACGCAGCGAAAATCCTACCGTCACCGGTGTCGTCAGTAAGGGAAAAAGATACCGTTTTGCTCAAATGTTTAGGCGCCGACATTTCCTGATAATCACTTTCAAAAAATATGCGGTATAATTCAATTGAATTATAAAAGTCGTTTCCGATAGCCGGCAAGAAATTTTCGCCCCTCCCACTGTCTATCACGGAAAAATAACCGTTTTCTGTATAGCAATTGTTTACTTTGTCTGAGATACCGAAGCTGTTGTTGTAAGTTGAACTTACTCCGCTTACCCTTAGAGTAATGTTATGCGCAAACTCAGCTCTAGAACTATTTAGACCGACACCACCTGCTCTCACGTTAGTAATATACCATTCTTTTGAATTGAAGAGTAAATTATGCAGCGTCTCTATCATAGTACCGATGCTCTTTTCCTAATCCGTTAAACCTTTCTTTAGCTGTACATCTAGGTACTGTTGTTCCTCTGTATATGGCTTAAGTTCAATATCAAAATACTTATCATAATCGGTAAGGATTACACCGTCGATCTGCAACAAAGAACCTGACGCATAATCATAATATTGTAAATCTTGACCCAGCCACTGGTTATTATCTTCTGGTCGCTCCTCTAAACGGAATAATTCCGCAATACGGAAATCTGTCACATAAGCGGAATTATCGCTCAAAAGGTCTGTTGAACCTTCGCAAAGCTTAAAACCCAATCTTTCCATATCCGCTTTTGTTTTTACAAATACGCCGTTACCATAAATCCGCTCATAGTTGTATCCGTTTAACTTATCCATTGTGAGCTCATTGATTCGCAGCTTGACTGAAGTAATGGGTGGTCTTGTGTCGTAAGATTGTTGCAACAGGATTTGATTAAAGCCTTTACGTTTAAGCGTTTCAGCCAGCACGTATTCGCTGTTGAAGCGCGCAAACATTTGGCTTGTTAGCAACAACGTCATGGATAAAAACAATAAAACCAAAGCCGTTATGCTACGCCCCTTTTGAAAAGCTAAGTTGCCAAACCTCGACGCAAAATTACTTTGACGGGCAATCCTTTTTTGGTGGTGTGCATGCGTTTGTGAGCAACAGTGCTTTCTTGCTCGACAAAGGAAGTTAAATCATCATTCACTCCGTTGTCAAAAACAATTTCGCTGTCCGATATCTCTATAACCCTGTCGGCGTATTCATCAGCTGCTGTCCTGTCATGCATAACTACAACTACAAGCCGTTCTTTGGAAACTTTTTTCAAAAGTTCAAATATTCCCTTACCCGTTTTGCTGTCAAGGTTGCCTGTAGGCTCGTCGGCTAAAAGTATCGAAGAACCCTTAACCAAAGCTCTGGCTATTGCTACACGCTGCTTTTGACCGCCGGAAAGTTCCTTAGGCAAATGGGTTTTGTATTCCGACAGCCCTATTTGCTCCAATGCTTCTGACGGTGTAATTATCTCGTTGTTGCATAACGCACTTGCCAGCTCCACATTTTTTAAAACACTGTCATTTGGCAACAAATTATACTCCTGAAAGACAAAGCCAACTTTTGCCGCACGGTAATTGTCAGCTGTCTTTGTATCGCTTAATTGAATCTTTTTGCCATCAAAATACAATTCTCCTTGAGTTGGAGAGTCCATTCCTCCCAAAATATTCAACAACGTAGTCTTTCCGCAACCGCTTTTGCCCACAACAAACACGATTCCGTATTGAGGTAATGTAAGCATTATATTCTTTAGCGCTTCCACTTTATTACCCGATTCTG
>CALLXO010000209.1 GCA_937875645.1 uncultured Clostridia bacterium | reverse complement strand
ATGTTTTTAGGCTATCAGAAATTTCTCCCAAAAACCGTCCGCTGCATGAAACATGATTTTGGCGGTTGGTTTGTAAAGTGTAGGCGGTGCAATTAGTCCTCGGTGTAGGGCGACACGTCAGGCTCGATCCACGCTTTGCCGTCGCGCCAGTCCACATCGAAGTCAAACAGCTTTGCGATGTCCCGCAGCTTGATATAGTTGTTGCCGCCGATGCTGTATGCGGGCAGCGCAGCCTCCGCACCGTTTAACATAAACTTGGTATTGGTAGGCGTTGCCGTAACGGTGTTGGTGGGCGCAGGGGTTGGTGCCGGAGTGGGGGCGGGCGGCGTAGACGGTGTTTCAACGGCCTTTTCAGAGACAGTAATGGTGTACTCCGCCCACTTTACACCTGAATTGGCGTGACGAATCTCAACCACTTTTGTACCCGTGGTCGTAAACGGTCTGCCTTGCGTGAGTTCAACAGTTTTTGATGTGAAGAACTTAAGGTTTTCGGTTTCTTCCACGATGGTGCCATCTCTATGCTTATTAACAGCTCTCACTCCGGCTATGTCGAAACCATCACCCACAGCATAAACGGTTTTTGTAGGCACAGAGATTATATTTAATCCGTAGTTCAAGGTTGACGGGTCAACGTCTGTGACAGTTTGAGAATCGGTCTGCTTCGGCTTCGGCTTAACAATTACACTTGCGATGTTGGAGTTCAACGCTTCTTTGCCGTCAACGTATATAACGCAGAAGTAGTAATAAGTACCCGCTTTAAGCGACTTTGGAATCTCCATTGAAGCCGTTTTTATTTGTGTCAGCGAACCGTGCGGCGGGAATTTGTTAAATTCACTGGTTGCCCAGCGGTACGTAATTTTCTTGCCGTCGCGATTGTCCACGTCAACAGACAAACTGCCTTCAATGTTACCCTCGATAACGGTTGTAGTAGCTGTAGGCTGACTGCTGATAGAGACACCATTCGTACCTAATATACTGTCTACCAGCAAGCAGGGCGTTGCCCCGCCTGTCAGATATTCCGTGTAAAAGTCACGAAACACTTCTATTTTTTCTTTTACCCCCGCCACCTCACCCCTCTTTACCTTCGCTATCCAAGCGGTATCGAGTCCGTTTTGGAGGATATGGGCAATGTCTTCGTAAGATTGCATTAGCGCGACCTCGTATGCCTGGTAGTCATAGTCAAGAGAACGCATACATTGCGGTCCATACGGTGTACCACCGCTATTCACTTGCGCGTCGTACATTGCCATATACCATTTTGCATATACATCCCTGTCGTAATAATCGTTGAGGGCTTTCTTCTCCATAGCAAAATTGACAACGTGTACGATTTCGTGTATCACCGTTTTATAAGTCCATCCGGGATACAGATAAATGTTGTTTTCAATTGCTGCGCCGCTTGCTCCTGCGCCGGCAAATTCCAAGCCGTTAACATTACCTCCGTAAATGTCACCAAGGTCTTTGGCAACGCCTTTATCGGTGATGCGTATTGACAATTGGCGTCTCACCGCTTCAGTGCTGAACCCTGCGGACACAACCTTAATGAAGTCCTTTCCCCACACAGATAACCCTTGTTCTATCCAGCCTTGTTCTTCAGGGGTTATCGTTACAGAGGAGGCACAGGAAACTTTAACATCATACTCGCTTTGCATTCTGAGTGCAAAATCTGTAAATGTTTCCGAATTGTTCTGATTCGGTGTGGTAGTGTCTTCCGCCAGCACCGTCGTCGGCAGTATGGTCAGCGCTATGCACAGGGTAAGCAGTATGCTCATAAATCGTTTCTTCATATTGCTATTCCTCCTTATTAAAACTCGTGGTCACGGGGCTGAAAGCCCCGAAACTACGGTATTTTTTCAGCGAC
>CALLXO010000208.1 GCA_937875645.1 uncultured Clostridia bacterium | reverse complement strand
GGTAGAGTTAATGGGCGCTATTATCCTGTCCGCTGCTCTAACTAAATATTATAGCTTTGGCACGGCTTTAAGTAAAGGTGTGTTTTTAGCTATTTCTGCTTTTTGTAACGCAGGGTTTGACCTGACAGAAAGCGGCACTTCACTAATGCCTTTCAACGGCGACGCCGTCGTATTAATAACGACAGCGGCGCTTATTATCATTGGCGGTATCGGTTTTTTGGTAATACGGGATATTTTGAGTAAAAAGCGTTGGTCTCGTATAAAATTACATACAAAAGCGGTAATATTGACTTCTGTAAGTTTAATTTTGTTGGGCACTTTAGTTTTCTGCTTTGCGGAGTGGAACAAAAACTCCATGCAAAATATGAATGCCGGACAAAAAATTTTAAACGCGTTTTTTATCTCTGTGTCAGCAAGGACAGCGGGGTTTGACAGCATTGATTGTTCCTTATTAAGTCAACCTTCCTCGCTCATTCTGTTATTTTTGATGTTTATAGGCGCTAGTCCTTCCAGTACAGGGGGCGGCATAAAAACTACAACGCTTTTTGTGTTGCTTATAGCAACCCTTTCTGCAATACGGAGCAAAAAAACAGTGGAAATTGCCAAACGGGAAATCAGCTTTAAAATAATATTAAAAGCACTTGCCACCTTAGTAATAAGCGGAGTTTTCATTTTTATTTCGCTGTTTTTATTGACTATTACTGACGGCTTGCAGTTTTCGCAGCAACATATTTTGTTTGAAGAAGTCAGCGCTTTTTCTACAGTAGGATTAAGTATGGGCATAATAAAAGGTCTTTCTGTTGCGGGCAAAATGATAATCATTTTAACCATGTTTATAGGGCGGGTAGGGATGCTTACTTTCTTTATCTCTCTGACTCATCGCACATTAGGAGACTCAAAAATCAAATTTAAAGACGCACAAATCAGCATATGAACAAACCGGAGTTATTTTGTTTAGATAAATTGTTATATGCGCATATGTACATATTACCAAACAAACATATAAAGAGGAAATCATGAATAAAAAATTTAAAAGCGCCATCAATAAACAAATAGCGGTAATTGGATTAGGGCATTTTGGCACAGAAATGACACGGGAGCTGTTTGAAAACGGCTGCGAAGTAATGGCAATTGATATTGTGGAAGAGCGCACATTGGCTGTTGCGGAATTTGCAACGCATACTGTTGTGGCGGACGCTTCCGACGAAGCCACTTTAAAGCGGCTGGGCATAGCAGCCTTTGACGCAGTTGTGATAGCTATTGGGAAAAATATGCAGTCAAGTATAGTTTGTGCTCTTATTTGCAAAGAGCTTAACGCTAAAAACATTATAGCGAAAGCGCAAGACAATAGACATGCAAAAATTCTTCAAAAAATAGGCATTAATCAAATTGTTATCCCCGAAGCGGACAGTGCGATAAGGATGGCTACCACGATAATTAACCCTAACGTTTATGATATTTTAGAATTAGAAGAGGGCTATGATGTTGCTAAAATTGAGGTGCTGCCCTCATGGGTTAATAAGTCAATTAAAGAACTGGATATTCGCAAAAAATACAGCATAAATGTTTTGACTGTAATTAGGCAGGACAATACCTTTGTAAACGCAATAGCGGATACTGTTTTTAGCGAGCAGGATAAAATTATAATTGGCGGACTGACTGAGGACATAAAAAAATTTATATATTTTGTTTAATAATTGTTAGCAAAAAAATACTATAAAAAACACCTATATATAAAGGAAGGAAAAGATAGCTATATATATAAGGATAGAAAAGCAAAAAAAAGTTGAAAACAAAAAACAAGCAGTATCGCTTGTTTTTTATATATTTTTGCTACGTAATGTTTTAATAAGTTATTGCTTACTTTTAAGGCGGGAAAGGAGATTAATAAAATCCGCTTGATTGTTCTTTAATTGTTCCATCTCTTCTGCGGTAAAATGATTGCAAAAAATTTCCTTTAAATAATTATGCCTAATGCTTTGTTGCTCCTTATAAAGACCTATGCCATAATCTGTAAGCTCAACATAGACATTTTTTAAATTGTCTTCCTTTTGAAAGCGACGTATAATACCCATTTTTGCAAGCTGAACAACGGGCTGAGTTAATGTCGAATTGTTTACTCCTTCCATTTTGGCAATTTCGCCTATTTGCAAATGCTCAACTCCTTGATCTAAAAAGCTTGCTAGCAAGTACACGATGTTTGCCTGAGTAATTGACAGCATTTTAAGCGGCAGCTTTTTTTTAATTTCCTCAGGCTGATTTAAAAGCTCATTATGAATGCTTATGGCCTCATCACGAAGTTTTAAAAATTCAAAAAAAATTTCGACTTTTTTATTAGTAATTTTTCCGTTATTATCCATATTATCCATAAGAACAATTATATCACTATATTTTATTTTGTCAATTAAATTTCATATGTTCTATATAGTGAATATTCCAAAAAGTGGAATATCTACAATTAATATAATCAATTTCAAAAATTATATTAATTATGAAAAATTCATTGACATAATTATTATGGTGTGCTAACATTGTGACAGAGGTATGATATGAACAAAAAATTATTGCTAACCATTATTGTAGCTGTTGCGATGCTGTTTGTATTAACGGCTTGCAAAGTAGAACCTCAATCTATCATAATTGAAAATGAGCCTACAAAAACTCAATATTTTGTAGGAGAAAAAACGCTAAGCCTTGAGGGTGGTTTGTTAGAGGTTACTTATTCTAACGACAAAAAAGAGAAAATAGACTTAACGGATGACGAAGTTGAAGTAAGCGGTTTTAATACGAGTACACCGGGTGACGTTACAATTACAGTAAGTTATAAGGAGCTAACTGCAAATTTTACCATACAAGTTAATGCGGTAGTTGCTCTTTCATACACGGTAATAAATGAGCCTGCAAAAACTCAATATTATTCTCTTGAAGAAGCTGATGTAAGCGACGGAATGTTTAGGATAGAGTACAACAACGGCACTTTTGCAGATGTCGCTATGAACAATAGTGGTTTTAATATTGTATACGATTTTACCCAAACGGGAGAGACGGAAATAACCGTCAACTTTTTGGGTTTTTCTCATACCGTTGAGGTGACCGTTTTAGAGGGACCCGATTGGGAACTTATTGGAGACATGACGGAAAAAGCCATTGGACATATTTATTTATTAGAGGAGCCGCAGTTTTTATATTGTTATTTCCGATTAATGGAAGAGGTAGACAAAGTATATGCTACCGAGTCACTTAAGGTTGTTGTTTATTATATCGATAATTATTTTGAAGGCGTAGAAGAAGTAAAACAATTATGTGAAGAAAACACCTATTACTATGCGCCAGAATTTTTTAATGATGAAGTCTTAAATGAATATATAAGGCTGTTTACAGATTTAATATATAAATGGAAAACTGTTGAGGGTTACGGAGTAAATTCTCAAGAGTTTTGCACGCAAACAGAACAATTAATTTTTGCATACCAAGCATTATCAAGATATCAAAGATGGACTTTTATATTCAATATGTATAGCGCTTACGACTATTATATAGAGGTAACGGCAGAATATTATTCACAATATCTCAGCGAGCAAGAGTTGGAAGTGTATAAAATGCTTGTTCAATCAGAGTTTTATTACAACGGCTCTAAGGCCGCCGATTATGGTTATCACATTGATTTATTTATTAGAAGAACGAGGGATTTGATAAAGCTGTACGAAGCATTAAGCGATTCGGAGACTTTTGATGAGCTATTTTTGGAACTATTTAATAGAGCTTGACCCATATGCCGAAGAGATTTACGAGCTAAACGATTTTACCATTGAGATCACATTAGGCCTTATTCTTAAAATATTAGCGGGGGGTGACCTTTCTCACTTGATAGTGTCGTATGAAATATTTTTTGAAATGGTTCAGGCAATTTATGACAGCGACGACGCAGACCTCATTTATGAATTTGAAACCGCAACTGTCGGAAATACAACCCTTTACGCTAAGTATGAAAAATACCTCGAAGAATATAACGCTCTCATGGAAGAAATATCCGCTAAAGGGGAGGAATTTGTAGAGTTTTACAGAAGTTATCTTGATATTTACCGTAAATGGATAGAAGCAGGAGCAGGTATGTCAGAAAAAGCTGGTCCTGCCGACAGAGAAATGTATCCCGAATTTGATACAGATGTAGAAAACTTTACACAAGAGTTAGAGCAATTGCCGCAAGACTTATATGATTACTTTATGTCCATTGCAAATGCTTCCTACACTAAAATATTAAAGGACCATACTGATAATTCATAATATCAGAAAAACGAGCAATCATAATAATATGCGTATGTCGACATAAAAAAGTTGCTCAATAAATTTTGTAGTAACAAGGAGGTTATGTTATGAAAAATAAGCAAACAAAAATACTAATTGTTTGTATCGCTGCACTTGTTTTTTTGTGTCTTGCGTTTATCGCCTGCACAAAAGAATATAAAGTAAGTTTTGACGTAAGCGAAGGAACAGCAGTAGCGGAGCAAACAATAAAATCTGGCAAAAAAGCTGAAAAGCCCGATGACCCAACTAAGGTGGGGCACACTTTTAACGGCTGGTTTAAAAATGCGTCATATAGCGAGGAATTTGATTTTGAAGAAGAAATCATCAAAGCAGATTCTATCGTTTACGCAAAGTGGACAGCTAATAAGTACACAGTAACTTACAACTATGAGGGAGCGACAGGGGGCAATATTAAAGAAACTGACCAAGTTGATTATGCAAGCCAATATCAATTAACTGTGCCAACTCTTTACAACAATAAGTTTGTAGGCTGGTACGATGAAGCAGAGGGCGAAGGTACAAAATATACTAACGAAAAGGGCGAAAGCATCGCTGTTTGGTCGGAAGAAAGCAACAAAACGCTATATGCACATTGGGAGCAGTTTATATTTGCCTCAGAAGGATTAGAATATACTCTAATAAACGATGACGCTGAGTATATGGTAAGCAAGGGTACATCTATACCTGCAGAAGGTGACGTTGATATAGTAATCCCCGAAGCGCACGAAGGCATACCTGTCACTAAAATAGCCGATGAGGCTTTTTACAATAGCGCACAAGTGACTTCGGTATATATCCCCTATACAATTAATTATATAGGAATGGGCGCATTTGCTAGCTGCGGAGGCATAACAGAAATTAATTTGCCCAAAAATGTTACTCTTGATATGTACGCTTTTCAGTCCTGCGCAATTACTTCGTTAGAAATTCCTGCTGGGGTTACTCTTAAAGGTTACACTTTTTATGATTGTAAGGATCTGACCACCCTGAAGCTTTCTGGCGATACAGTAATGGGTACTGCAGAATTTGCGCAATGTTTTGGTTTAGAAAATATAAACACCGATGTTAATACTATACCAGAAGGAAACGGAATATACGCAATAAATGCATCGGGAAAGATTGATACTCAAAGCGGTATTGCATTAGTTAAAAAGGTAGTCACCGAAGAAGATGACGTTGTTACTACCGACTATATTATTTTACAAGTGGCGCCTAAAGGATTAACAGATATAACAATACCTGATTATATAACGGAAATTGGCGCAAACGCCTTTGAAAAATGCAACGAGTTAACGGCTGTGACTTTGCCCCAAAGCGTAAAAAGAATAGGCGGTTCGGCATTTGTCAACTGTACCGCTCTTACAACAGTAAATCTTAATAAAGGACTTATAAGTATAGGCGGTTCGGCATTTAATAAATGTTCTGCTATTATTTCCATTACTATCCCTGAGAGCGTTACAGAGATAAGTAACAGTGCTTTTAAAGATAACTCTAAGATGACTATTTATGTTGGCGTCACAAGTAAGCCGGAAGATTGGGGTAATACGTGGAATTATTCTTCCTCTTCTATCTTTGGCACTACTCATGCACGCCCTGTTATTTGGGGTTGTGAGATAGCTTATGACACAGAGGGGATACCCTATGTGGTTTCCTTTGCAAAATCTGCTGAAAGCATAACAAATGCAGGCGAGTTTGATATATCGGCACCTTCTCGCAATGGCTATGTCTTTGACGGTTGGTATACCAATGCTGAATTTACAGGAGAGTCATACGAAAGCGCAGATTTAGTACCTGACGGTGAAGCATACGCTAAATGGACAGCGGAAGCATAAACGAATTAAAAAGCATTTAATAAGGACAAGGTAATTACCCTGTCCTTATTTTTTGTGTCAATTTCAAAAAAAAGTTAAAAATTAACGTTAATCACCATTAATAATGTGCCCGCTAAAACAGATACAGTTGTAAGCGTGGCGACAATGGCAAGGTTTTGTTTGATGTTTTTGTTTTGTTTAAACAGCACGGCAAGGGCTATCCCCGAATTTGCCGAAAGTCCGGCAACGGCGCTGCCTAAGGTTATCGATTTGCTGATATATAATTGCGTCAAAACCACAGAAGAAGCACAGTTGGGGATAAGTCCTACAAAAGTAGCAAGTAGCGGTTGAAAGGAGCCTACCGAGCTTAAAGCGTTGCTTATCGCATTTTCGCCCAAATAAAAAATGATTATACCAAATATGGCATTTATTATCAATATATATATAAATATTTTTATGCTATGGATAAGAGGATGAAGCAAATACTTTTTTGCTTTGTTGTTCTCATTATAAATATTATGTTTGCAACAACCTACATCGCTGTGGTCTTCTGTTGCTGTGGAAGTGACGTCAAAATGTTTATCAATAATATTATCATTATTTGCATCATGATTTTGTATATATGCGACGGTTTTATTTTCGGCTTTTTTGTTAATATTAATCTGATTTGAATTGAAAATACTATTGGGCGTTTTGCACAAAAAATACACAGCATAGCCCACAATTACTGCTAAAACAAATTTAATCAAAAACAGAGGAAGTATAGTAGACAAAAATATATGCGGAGCATTGCCAATGTTAGAAAGAAAGATAGGCAAAGCTTCGTCACTGGTAGCAATATAGATAGCGATAAGTGCGCCTGCATTAATATGTTTTGAGGAAAAAAGGTTGGTAGCCATCACAGAAAAACCGCATTGTGGTATCATGCCTGCTGTTGCTCCCAAAACAGGCGAAAAACTGCCGTTAAGCAGGCGGGAGGATTTGAAATTTTTGCTGGTCTTATTCTCAATTAATTCAATTAAAAAATAAACCACAAACAAAAAAGGCAGTAATTTTAAGCTGTCTAACAGCGCATCAAACAACACATCTAATAATTTTATCATAGTTAAATATTATAGACCAATGCTTTTTGGAAATCAAGCGTTATGACAAAAAATGACATATATAGACAATAGTTAAAATTGTGTTTAGCTAACTAAAGTATTTGTATAAAAAATCACAACAATGTGTTTTTATTTTTTTTTGTTTGTCACGCATATTTCACTATTTGTTGCTATTATGTTAGTGAAAACTAAATTACTATGGGATATGATAAATATTTTTAATATTCCAAACTAATTTACAATCAAAGTCGAATACAAAAATATTTTTTTTGGATTGACATGACGACGGTATTTATGCTAAAATTATCAAATGCTTGCGAAACGCCGTTCGCCACGTGAAAATAATTGGAGGTATCTACATGAAAAACAGAAAGTTACTAGTTGTGTTTATAGCGCTTGTAATGATATGTTCTATTGTGATGGCGGGTTATGCGCCGTTAAACGAGAGCATAAAAGCTTCTAGCGCAGCTAACACATCCGCAGTGACTAATGAAGGTGTAAAATCTGATAGCTTTTCTAAGTTAGACGGTGATTACACCCGCAAGTTTGATCCCAACGTGTTTGCAGAAGGCATGCTTACTACATCAGATGAATTGGATGCTTTAACTAACACCGAGCGTTTCGATGCGGATGAAGAGATTTGGGTTATTGTTAAAATGCACGGGGATTCCTTGGTTGCACAATATAATAATACCGAAAAACAAAACTATTCTTCCTTGGAGGAGTATGTTAATTCTCGCCAAGGTGCTTTAACTCAAACAAATTTACTTGTTCAGCAAAGCACTCTTATGAAATCGTTTAGCAAAGCTAAACTTAATATCGAATACAAATACAACTATACTTCGATATTAAACGGTTTTGCTGCAAAAATCAGATTTGGCGATATCAGCAAATTAAAAGCATATTCCGCTGTTAAAAATGTTATCGTTTCGGAAGTTTATGATATACCTCAAGCGGTAGTTTCAAACGAAGTAAGCGTATATAGCACGGGTATCTTTGATAGCTCGGCTTGCGGTTACACCGGCGAAGGATTAGTAGTTGCGGTACTCGATACAGGTATTGACTACGAGCACGAAGTATTTAAACAAGACATGGACGATCTTGATATCGCCATGGATAAGGAATACATAGCAAGTAAGATGAGCGGAGACGAATTGAAAGCAAAAGAGCTTTACGCAGGTCTTACTGTAGACGATGTTTACTTCAGCAAAAAGATTCCTTTCGCTTTTGACTATGCAGACAAAGATACAAATGCTTATCCCATAAACAACCCGCACGGTGTTCACGTTTCGGGTATTATCGTTGGTCAATCAGACACAATAACGGGCGTCGCTCCTGATGCTCAACTTTGTGCTATGAAAGTTTTCTCCGATTTCCAACGCGGCGCACGTCAAGTTGATATTTTGGCTGCTTTGGCTGACTGCATTACCTTGGGCGTAGACGTAATTAATATGTCACTTGGTTCGGACGGCGGATATCAAACTGTTGCGGAAGGCAACTATATGGGTACGCTTTATGACAGTTTGCGTACAGCCGGCATATCAATGTTGGTTGCAGCGGGCAATACTTACAACTCTTACATGAACAGCGCATACGGCAGCACAGCTTTAACTTCTAACCCTGATACAGGTATTATCAGCAGTCCTGCCAGTTTTGTAACAACTACAGCGGTAGCTTCTATAAGCGGCGTAAAATCGGAATTCTTATCAGCTAACGATGGCGAAACAATAGCTTTCTTTGATGACGCTAGCAACGCAGCTTCTATTCAATACGATTTCTATAACATGTTAGAAGCCAAACTTAAGAAAAACCCCTCATTACCACAGTTTGAAAACGGTAAAGTAAAACTTGAATACGTTACTGTCCCAGGACTGGGTTCTATATTTAATTATAGGGGAATAGATGTTCAAAACAAAATAGCTTTGGTACAACGTGGTACCATAACCTTTGAAGAAAAAGCAATGGCTGCAAATACCAGCGGCGCACTTGCTGTTATAATTTATAACAATACAACAGGCGTTATTAGGATGTCGATAGGAAATGACCTTCAAATACCTGCTTGCTCCATAAATATGGACTCAGGCAATGCGATAGCGGCTCATCCTACCGGCACTATTACTCTTGACAGAAATAACCTTGCAGGCCCCTTTATTTCCGACTTCTCTTCGTGGGGTCCGTTGCCTGATTTAACGCTTGATCCTGATATTACAGGTCACGGCGGCAATATTTTATCCAGTATTACTGGCGGCAACAAATATGCATTGTACAGCGGCACAAGTATGGCAACGCCTAACCTTGCCGGTGTAACGTTGCTAATAAGAGAATATTTGCAAAAGACATATCCTCATCTTACTCGTCAAGAAATAACACCAATAGCAAATCAGCTTTTAATGAGCACAGCTACTATTGCCAACAACGAAGACGGTGATCCTTACAGTCCACGCAAACAAGGCGCAGGATTAGCCAATTTAACAGCCGCTCTCAATACTAAAGCGTATTTGACCGTTGACGGCAGCGAGTTTACCAAGCTGAGTTTGTATGACGACAAAGAGAGGACAGGTGTATATGATCTTAATTTTAATCTGGTAAATATTGGTACAGAAAATTTAAGCTATGCTGTTGATACCGATGTTATGGCTGAGCAATTCTCTTGGGTAGAGGATTACGAAGTGTTCTCTATAAAAGAGAGAGCGCATATGTTTAACGACAGCAATATAAGAGTAGAAGTTGAAAACGGTACATACAATAACGGAAAAATTACGGTTGAAGGTGGAAAAACCGCTAAAATTTCTATATCTATTACCATTAGCGCCGACGCAAAAGCGCATTTAGCAAATTTTGAAAACGGTACATACGTTGAAGGTTTTGCGCGCTTAATTGCACAAGAAGAAGGCAGTTTCAACCTCAATATACCTTATTTAGCCTTTTACGGCGATTGGACCGATGCTCCAATGTTTGACGAAGACTATTACGATGTCGAAGCGAGCAAAAATGACGGTACTCTTACTGAAGAAGAAAAATTAAAGGCTACAATATATCCCACTACTCCTATGTCGGCTTACTATTTGGATATTCGTCCTTAT